>NZ_JBSHJY010000001.1:341587-355928 GCF_053619715.1 Agromyces sp. NPDC055520
GCCGGGGGCTCGCCTGGCGCGCGCCCCCCGGGGCGCGGGGGTGCGGCGGGGGGTCGCGTTGGCCGGGGGGGTCGCGGGGGCCCCCCCCCCCCCCCACCGGGGGGCACCGGCCCCCGCGACCTTCTGGCCGGTCCTCGCGATCGTCGGAGGCGCGCTGCTCGTTCTCGCCGGCCTCGCCGTGCTCGTGACCGGCGGCCGCTGGCCGGCCTCGTCTCGGCGGTATCGCGATTCGCGCATGGCGGCCGATCGCGTTGCCGACGACGGCACGATCGGCGGCGGCGAGGCCGGTGGCAGCACCGGCGGCAGCACCGCGGCCGGCGGCAGCACCCGCATCACCGGCAGCGCGGCCGGCGCCGGCCGCGACGCTCGCCCGGCATCCGACCGCGCCATCGACGACTGGGACGGCCTCAGCCGCGGCGACGACCCGACCGACGATGACACCGACCAGCACCGCGACGAGAGCCCCGGCGCGTCGAGCCGCTAGACTGGCCCACGAAAACCCCAGCACGAAGGAGCATCATGAGCATTGAGACCGCAGATCCCGGCCACGGACACTCGCCCGCGGCATGGACCGCCGTCACGATCATGCTCATCGCATTCGTGATCGGCACCGTGGCGTTCTTCCTCGACTTGCCGTGGCTGGTCTGGGCGTCGGCAGGTCTGCTCGTCGTCGGCCTGATCGTCGGCTGGGTGCTCGCGCGCGCCGGCTACGGTGTCGGCGGCTCGAAGGTCGCCGAAAAGGCGCACTAGTGCTGGCCGAGCTGACGGCGAACGCTGTCGCCGACGCTCTGGCGCGCCGCGAGAGCGCACCGCTCGTCGAGGTCGAGGCAGCGGCGCTCGCCCGCCCCGCGGCACTCGACGCACTCGAGGCGTTGCGGCCCGCCGCCCACGTCAAGGTCATCGCCGAGATCAAGCGCTCGAGCCCCTCGCGCGGCGCCCTCGCTTCGATCACCGATCCCGCCGCCCTCGCTCGTCAGTACGAGCTCGGCGGCGCGAGCGCCATTAGCGTGCTCACCGAGGGTCGCAAGTTCGGCGGTTCGCTCGCCGACCTCGAGTCCGTGCGCGCCGCCGTCTCGTTGCCGGTGCTGCGCAAAGACTTCATCGCCACGCCCTACCAGGTGTTCGAGGCACGGGCCGCCGGCGCCGATCTCGTGCTGCTCATCGTGGCTGCGCTCGACGACGTGACGCTCCGCGAGCTGCACGATCTCGTCATCGAACTCGGCATGACCCCCCTCGTCGAGACGCACTCGGCCGACGAGCTCGAGCGCGCAGCGGCGCTCGGCGCGCGCCTCATCGGCGTGAACGCCCGCGACCTCTCGACCTTCGAGCTCGATCGCGACCTGTTCGGCCGTCTCGCGGCGCGATTCCCCGAGGGCGCGATCCGCGTCGCGGAGTCGGCGGTGCTGTCGGCGACGGATGTCGCGCACTACCGCTCCTCGGGCGCCGACGTCGTGCTCGTCGGCGAGGCGCTCGTCACGGGCGGCGACCCGATTGCCAACCTCTCAGCTTTCCTGGCGGTGTGACATGGCGCTCAGAGCGCAGACCGGTCCCTACTTCGGCGACTTCGGCGGGCGCTTCGTGCCCGAGTCGCTCGTCGCAGCTCTCGACGAACTGAGCGAGGCCTACGAGCTCGCGAAGCTCGACCCGGCGTTCGGCGAAGAGCTCGCCGAACTCGGCCGCAGCTACACGGGCCGCCCCTCGATCATCACCGAGGTGCCGCGTTTCGCCGCTCACGCCGGCGGTGCCCGGGTTATCCTGAAGCGCGAAGACCTGAACCACACGGGCTCGCACAAGATCAACAACGTGCTCGGCCAGGCGCTGCTCACGAAGCGCATCGGCAAGACCCGCGTCATCGCCGAGACCGGCGCGGGCCAGCACGGCGTCGCGACGGCGACAGCCGCCGCCCTCTTCGGTCTCGACTGCGTCATCTACATGGGCGAGGTCGACACCGAACGACAGGCGCTCAACGTCGCCCGCATGCGCCTGCTCGGCGCCGAGGTGGTCGCGGTGAAGGCGGGCTCGCGCACGCTGAAAGACGCGATCAACGAGGCGATGCGCGACTGGGTCACGAACGTCGAGTCGACCAACTACATCTTCGGCACGGTCGCGGGCCCGCACCCGTTCCCCGAGATGGTCCGCGATTTCCAGAAGATCATCGGCGAAGAGGCCCGTCAGCAGGTCATCGACCTCACCGGCGGCCTGCCGACGGCGGTCGCGGCGTGCGTCGGCGGCGGGTCGAACGCGATCGGCATCTTCCATGCCTTCCTCGACGACGAGGGCGTCGCGCTCTACGGCTTCGAGGCCGGCGGCGAGGGGGTCGAGACCGACCGTCACGCCGCGACCATCACGAAGGGGCGCCCCGGCGTGCTCCACGGGGCACGCAGCTACCTGCTGCAAGACGACGACGGCCAGACCATCGAGTCGCACTCGATCTCGGCGGGGCTCGACTACCCGGGCGTCGGCCCCGAGCACTCGTGGCTTGCGGCCATCGGGCGCGCGAACTACCGCCCCGTCACCGACGACGCGGCGATGCAGGCGTTGCGCCTGCTCACCCGCACCGAGGGCATCATTCCGGCGATCGAATCGGCTCACGCCCTCGCGGGCGCGCTCGAACTCGGTCGCGAGCTCGGACCCGACGCCACGATCCTCGTGAACCTCTCGGGTCGCGGCGACAAAGACATGGACACCGCCGCCCGCTACTTCGAGCTCTACGACCAGGAGGCTGCACTGGACGACAAGGAGATCGGCGAATGAACACGGTCGGTCCCGTCATCCGCCGCCGCAATGACGAGGCGGGCGGCGCACTCATCGGGTACCTGCCCGTCGGGTTCCCCACCTTCGACGAGAGCGTCGAGGCCGCGGTGGCGATCGTCGAGAACGGCGTCGACATCATCGAGCTCGGCCTGCCCTATTCCGACCCCGTCATGGACGGCCCGGTCATCCAGGCGGCCACGCAACAGGCGCTCGCGGGCGGGTTCCGTCTCGCAGACGGCTTCGAGGCCGTGCGCCGCATCACACGGCGAGTGGATGCCCCGGTGCTGATCATGACCTATTGGAATCCCGTCGTGCAGTACGGCGTCGATCGTTTCGCCGATGACCTTGCCGCGGCCGGGGGAGCGGGCCTCATCACGCCCGACCTCATCCCCGACGAGGGCGCGGCATGGATCGCAGCATCCGAGCGCACCGGTCTCGACCGGGTGTTCCTCGCGGCGCCGACCTCGACCGATGCCCGCATCGAGCAGGTCGTCGAGGCCAGCCGCGGCTTCGTCTACGCCGTGTCGACGATGGGCATCACCGGTGCCCGCAGCGATGTCGACCGGGCCGCCCGCACCCTCGTCGAGCGGCTCGCCGCAGCTGACGCTCCGGCGAGCTGCGTCGGCGTGGGCATCTCGACGGCCGCCCAGGTCGCCGAGGTACTCGAGTACGCCGAGGGTGCGATCGTCGGTTCGGCGCTCGTGAACGCCCTCGCCACGGGCGGTGTCGCCGCGGTCGGGGAGCTCGCCGCAGAACTCGCGCGCGGCACACGCGCGAGTTGAAGTACGCTCATTGAGGCCGTCAGCGGCCGACGCAACTGAGGAAAGGCAACAGCCGGCGTGATCGCACCGTTCAGCATCCCGAGCCCAGACCCCGCGTGGCGCGCATTCGAGATCCCCGTCCCGTGGGGCGTCCTCGTGATCAACACCTACGCGCTCTGCATTCTCGTCGGCATCATCCTCGCCGTCATCATCACCTCGCGCCGCCTCACCAAGCGCGGCGCCGAGCCCGGCATCGTGCTCGACATCGCCCTGTGGGCGGTGCCGCTCGGCATCATCGGTGCCCGGTTCTACCACGTCTTCACGCACCCCGACGACTACTTCTACGCCGGTGCGAACATCTGGAACCCCTTCCAACCCGGAGCCATCTGGAACATCTGGGAGGGCGGCAACGCGATCTACGGCGCCCTCCTGGGCGGTGCGATCGGCGTCATCATCGGCTGCCGGTTCACCGGCATCCGCTTCTGGTCGTTCGCCGACGCGCTCGCGCCGGGCCTGCTCGTCGCCCAGGCCGTCGGCCGGCTCGGCAACTGGTTCAACCACGAGCTCTTCGGCTCGCCGACCGACCTTCCGTGGGGCCTCGAGATCGACTCCGCCAACGCGGCCTTCCCGGCCGGTCTGGCCGAGGGCACGCTCTTCCACCCGACCTTCCTCTACGAACTCATCTGGAACCTCTTGGGTGCCGCCGCCATCGTCATGCTCGAGCGGCGCATCAACCTCCGCTGGGGCAAGGCCTTCGGCGTGTACCTGATCTGGTACGGCGCGGGCCGCGCCCTCTTCGAGTCCATCCGCCTCGACCCGAGCGAGATGTTCTTCGGCATCCGGGTGAACGTCTGGGCCTCGCTCGCCGCCGTGGTGCTCGGCATCGTGCTGATCATCGTGCAGCGCCGCCGGCACACCGGAGACGAGCCGAGCCCGTATGTTTCGGGTCGTGAATGGAAGCCCGACGAAGCTGAGGTAGACTCCGATGACATCGAGTCCGACTCCGATTCTCTCGACGAGGTCGTCGAGGGCGAGAGTTCACCTGGCGAGACGGCGGCCACAAGCCCAAGCCGATCCACCACAGCGTAGGACGCCCCCACCCCCCAGTTCTCCGAAGCGACGCCGCACACCGCGCCGCGACATCCCCTAGATGGGCCGACGACGTCCCCTCGCTGCACACTGAGTTGATGAGGACGGTCCACGTGTCGCTCACCCCACCCTTCTCGCGGTTCGGCACCGTACCGGCCGCCCAGGGCATGTACGACCCGGCCGCAGAGAAAGACGCCTGCGGCCTCGCCATGGTCGCAACCCTCCGCGGCACCGCCGGGCACGACATCATCACCGCGGCGCTCGACGCGCTCCGCAACCTCGAGCACCGCGGCGCGGTCGGGTCCGACGCCGGCACCGGCGACGGTGCGGGCATCGTCACCCAGGTGCCCGACGCATTCCTGCGCGCCGTGACCGCGTTCGGGTTGCCCGCGGCCGGCGCCTACGCGGTCGGAAACGCATTCCTGCCGGTCGATCCCACCGCACGTAGTCGCGTCAAACAGTCGTTGGCCGGCCTCGCGGCATCCGAAGGCCTCGACGTCATCGGCTGGCGCGAAGTGCCGGTGCGCCCCGACGAATTGGGCACGCTGGCACGCGCGGCCATGCCGGTCGTGCAGCAACTGTTCGTGCGGGCCGTCGCCACCTCGTCGACCGGCGCGGCCGTGTCGGGCATCGAGCTCGACCGGTTGACGTTCCGGCTGCGCAAGCGCGCCGAGCGCGAACTCGAGCTCTACTTCGCCTCGCTGTCGAGTCGCACGCTCGTCTACAAGGGCATGGTCACGACGCTGCAGCTCGAACCGTTCTACCCCGACCTCTCCGACGAGCGCTTCGCGTCGAAACTCGCGCTCGTGCACTCGCGGTACTCGACCAACACGTTCCCGTCGTGGCCGCTCGCCCAGCCGTTCCGCATGATCGCGCACAACGGCGAGATCAACACGATCCAGGGCAACCGCAACTGGATGCGGGCACGCCAGTCGCAGCTCGAGTCCGAGCTGCTCGGCGACCTCGCGCCGCTTCGGCCGATCGTCACGCCCGGCGCCAGCGACTCCGCCTCGTTCGACGAGGTCGTCGAACTGCTCACGCTCGCCGGCCGCAGTCTGCCGCACGCCGTCATGATGATGGTGCCCGAGGCGTGGGAGAACCAGACCGAGATCGCGCCCGAGCGCCGTGCGTTCTACGAGTACCACTCGATGCTCATGGAGCCGTGGGACGGCCCCGCCGCGATCGTCTTCACCGACGGCGCCCTCGTGGGCGCGACGCTCGACCGCAACGGACTCCGCCCCGGGCGCTACGTCGTGACCGACGACGGGCTCGTCGTGCTCGCGAGCGAGATCGGCGTGCTCGACATCGAGCAGAGCCGCATCGTGCGCAAGGGGCGGTTGCAGCCCGGCCGGATGTTCCTCGTCGACACCGAGGCAGGGCGCCTCATCGAAGACGACGAGATCAAGGCCGAGCTCGCCGCGGCCGAGCCGTGGGGCGACTGGCTCGAGCAGGGACGCATCCAGCTCGCGGACCTGCCCGAGCGCGAGCACATCGTGCATCCGCCGGCATCCGTGAACCGCCGCCAGCGCACCTTCGGCTACACCGAGGAAGAAGTGAAGATCCTGCTCGCGCCGATGGCGCGCACCGGGCAGGAGCCGCTCGGCGCCATGGGCTCCGACACGCCGATCGCGGTGCTGTCGAAGCGACCTCGCCTGCTCTTCGACTACTTCACGCAGCAGTTCGCGCAGGTCACGAACCCGCCGCTCGACTCGATCCGCGAAGCGGTCGTGACCTCACTCGGCACGTCGCTCGGTCCCGAGCGCAACCTCCTCGATGCCGGTCCCGAACACGCGCGCCAGGTCGCCCTCACGTTCCCGGTGATCGACAACGACGAACTCGCGAAGATCGTGCACATCGACCCCGCACCCGGGGCGCGCACGACCGTCACCGTCCGCGGGCTCTACCGCTTCGACGAGGGGCCCGAGGCGATGCGCAACCGCCTCACGGCCATCTGCGGCGAGGTCGACGAGGCGATCGCGGCCGGTGCGGCGTTCGTCGTGCTGAGCGATCGCGACTCCAACAAAGACCTCGCGCCGATCCCGTCGCTGCTCTTGCTCTCGACCGTGCACCACCACCTCATCCGCTCCGAGAACCGCATGAAGGTCGGGCTCGTCGTCGAGGCCGGCGACGTGCGAGAGGTGCATCACGTCGCATTGCTCGTCGGCTACGGGGCATCCGCCGTGAACCCCTATCTCGCCATGGAGACGTGCGAAGACCTCGTGCGATCGGGCGTGATCACGGGCCTGACGCCCGAAGACGCCGTGCACAACGTGATCAAGGCCCTCGGCAAGGGGGTGCTGAAGATCATGTCGAAGATGGGCATCTCGACGATCTCGTCGTACGCGGGCGCCCAGGCCTTCGAGGCGATCGGGCTCGACCAGGGCTTCGTCGGGGAGTTCTTCACCGGCACCACGTCGAAACTCGGCGGCGTCGGCATCGACGCGATCGCGGCCGAGAACCTCGTCCGCCACACCGAGGCCTACCCCGAAGACATCGCCGTGCGCGCGCACGAACGTCTCGCGACCGGCGGCGAGTACCAGTGGCGCCGCGACGGTTCGCCGCACCTCTTCAACCCCGAGACGGTCTTCCGACTGCAGCACTCGACGCGCAACCGTCGCTACGACGTGTTCCGCGAGTACACCTCGCTCGTCGACTCGCAGGCCGAAGACCTCATGACGCTGCGCGGCATGTTCGCGCTGCGTACCGGCACGCGGCCGGCTGTGCCGATCGACGAGGTCGAGTCGGTCGAGTCGATCGTCAAGCGCTTCTCGACCGGGGCGATGAGCTACGGCTCGATCTCGAAAGAGGCGCACGAGTCGCTCGCGATCGCGATGAACCGACTCGGTGCGAAGTCGAACACGGGCGAGGGCGGCGAAGACCTCGACCGACTGCTCGACCCCGAGCGGCGCAGCGCGATCAAGCAGGTCGCCTCCGGCCGGTTCGGCGTCACGAGCATGTACCTGACGCATGCCGACGACATCCAGATCAAGCTCGCTCAGGGGGCGAAGCCCGGCGAGGGCGGCCAGCTGCCGCCCACGAAGGTGTACCCGTGGGTCGCGCGCACGCGTCACGCGACGGCGGGCGTCGGCCTCATCTCGCCGCCGCCGCACCACGACATCTACTCGATCGAAGACCTCAAGCAGCTCATCTTCGACCTGAAGCGCGCGAACCCGAAGGCTCGTGTGCACGTGAAGCTCGTGAGCCAGTCGGGCATCGGCGCCGTCGCCGCGGGCACGGCGAAGGCCCTCGCCGACGTCATCCTCGTCTCGGGGCACGACGGCGGCACCGGTGCGAGCCCGCTCAACTCGTTGAAGCACGCCGGCACGCCCTGGGAGCTGGGCCTCGCAGAGACCCAGCAGACACTCATGCTCAACGGCATGCGCGATCGCGTGGTGGTGCAGGTCGACGGACAGCTGAAGACCGGCCGCGACGTCGTGATCGGCGCGCTGCTCGGTGCGGAGGAATTCGGCTTCGCCACCGCACCGCTCGTCGTGCAGGGCTGCGTCATGATGCGGGTCTGCCACCTCGACACGTGCCCCGTGGGCGTCGCGACGCAGAACCCCGAGCTGCGCAAGCGGTTCTCGGGCAAGCCCGAGTTCGTCGTCAACTTCTTCGAGTTCATCGCGCAAGAGGTGCGCGAGTACCTCGCCGAGCTCGGCTACCGCTCGATCGACGAGATCGTCGGCCGTCGCGAACTGCTCGACGTCGACCGCGCGCTCGACCATTGGAAGGCGTCGGGGCTCGACCTCACGCCGGTTCTCGTCGGACCGGATTTCTCGGAGTCCGAGGCTCGGCGGAACATGCGCGGTCAAGACCACGAGCTCGACGAGCACTTCGACAACGAACTCATCCGTCGCTCGAAGCTCGTGCTCGAGCAGGGCGGCAACGTCGAGATCGCCCTGCCGATCCGCAACACCGAGCGTGCGGTCGGCACCATGCTCGGTCACGAGGTGACCGTGCGTCGTGGCGAGCACGGCCTGCCGAGCGGATCGATCGACATCACGCTCACGGGCTCCGCTGGTCAGTCGCTCGGCGCGTTCCTGCCCGCGGGCATCACGCTCCGCCTCGAGGGCGACTCGAACGACTACGTCGGCAAGGGGCTCTCGGGCGGGCAGATCGTGGTGCGCCCGTCGCGTGACAGCGGCTTCGTCGCCGAGCGCAACGTGATCGCGGGCAACGTCATCGGCTACGGCGCCACGCAGGGCAGCATGTTCATCCGCGGTATCGTCGGCGAACGCTTCCTCGTGCGCAACTCGGGGGCCAGTGCGGTCGTCGAGGGCGTGGGCGACCATGCCCTCGAGTACATGACGGGCGGCCTCGCGCTCATTCTCGGCGACACGGGGCGCAACCTCGGTGCGGGCATGTCGGGCGGCACCGCGTACGTGCTCGATCTGCGCGAGGGCCGCGTGAACCGGGAGTCGCTGACGACCGGCGAACTGGAGCTGCACCCACTCGGCAGCGCCGATCGCGAGATCGTGCGCGATCTGCTCGAGCAGCACGTCGCGAACACCGACTCCGCGGTCGCCGCGTCGCTCCTCGCCGCGGGCGACGATGCGTTCGATCGCTTCACCAAGGTGCTGCCGCGCGATTACGCCGCAGTGCTCCGCACCCGCCAGAGCGCGGTCGACGAAGGGCTCGACCCCGACGGCGACGTGGTCTGGGGACGAATCCTGGAGGTGACGAATGGCTGATCCGAAAGGCTTTCTGAAGGTCACCGAGCGCGAACTGCCCAAGCGGCGGCCCGTTCCGGTGCGCATCATGGACTTCAAAGAGGTCTACGAACCGGGCGACCCCGCGCAGCTCCGCCGTCAGGCGGGCCGCTGCATGGACTGCGGCGTGCCGTTCTGCCATCAGGGCTGCCCGCTCGGCAACCTGATTCCCGAGTGGAACGACCTCATGTACCGCGGCGAAGGGCGCGCGGCCGCCGAGCGGCTGCACGCCACGAACAACTTCCCCGAGTTCACGGGTCGGCTGTGCCCGGCACCCTGCGAGTCGGCGTGCGTGCTCGGCATCAACCAGCCGGCCGTGACGATCAAGCAGGTCGAGGTCTCGATCATCGACGAGGCCTTCGGCAACGGTTGGGTGCAGCCGCAGCCGCCGGGGCGCCTGACGGGCAAGACCGTCGCCGTCGTCGGTTCGGGCCCCGCCGGCCTCGCCGCTGCGCAGCAGCTCACGCGCGCCGGTCACACGGTCGCCGTCTTCGAGCGCGACGACCGCATCGGCGGCCTGCTCCGCTACGGCATCCCCGACTTCAAGATGGAGAAGAAGCACCTCGACCTGCGACTCGCGCAGATGACGGCAGAGGGCACCCGCTTCCGCGCCGGCGTGAACATCGGCGTCGACATCACGTGGGCGCAGCTCCGCGAGCGCTACGACGCCGTCGTCATCGCCACCGGTTCGATCGTGCCGCGCGACCTGCCCGTTCCCGGGCGCGACCTGCCGGGTGTGCACTTCGCCATGGACTACCTCGTGCAGTCGAACCGTCACCTCGCAGGCGACCAGGTGTTCGACCAGATCACGGCCGAGGGCAAGCACGTCGTCGTCCTCGGCGGTGGCGACACCGGTGCCGACTGCATCGGCACGGCGCACCGTCAGGGCGCCCTGTCGGTCACGAACCTCGCGATCGGCAAGGAGCCGAGTGCCAGCCGGCCCGAGCACCAGCCGTGGCCCATGCACCCGACGGTGTTCGAGGTGCAGAGCGCCCACGAAGAGGGCGGCAACCGGCAGTTCCTCGCCTCGACGGTCGAGTTCCTCGCGAACGACGCCGGCGAGGTGCGTGCGATCCGGGTCGCCGAGACCGAGTACCTCGACGGCCGTCGCGTGCCGAAGGCCGGCACCGAACGCGAGATCCCCGCCGACCTCGTGCTCCTCGCGCTCGGATTCACCGGGCCCGAGACCGCTGCGCTCGACGAGCAGCTCGCACTTCCCGTGACCGATCGCGGCAACCTCGCACGCGAGGCCGACTACGCGACCGCGCAGCCGGGCGTCTTCGTGGCGGGCGATGCCGGGCGCGGCCAGTCGCTCATCGTCTGGGCCATTGCCGAGGGTCGAGCTGCGGCATCCGCTGTCGACCGATACCTTGAAGGCGAGACCCTGCTGCCGTCGCCCATCGCCTCGACGGCGCACGCCTTCTCCATCTGACCAGTGCGCGCCGCATGGCGCGCTTCGACCAACACCCAGCGCCTCGCGCAGAACACGGGAGCACATCACAATGAGAAGAGCGAAGATCGTCGCCACCCTCGGGCCGGCGACATCGAGCTATGAGAACATCCGGGCGATCATCGATGCGGGTGTCGACGTCGCGCGGATGAACCTCAGCCACGGCAGCTACGACGTGCACGAGGGCGTCTACCAGAACGTGCGGAAGGCCGCGAACGACAGCGGCAAGGCGGTCGCCGTGCTCGTCGACCTGCAGGGTCCGAAGATCCGTCTCGGCAAATTCGCCGACGGCCCGCACGAACTCGCCGAGGGCGACATCTTCAAGATCACGACCGAAGACGTCGTCGGAACGAAAGAGCTCGTCGGCACGACGTTCAAGGGGCTGCCCCACGACGTCAAGCCCGGCGACTTCCTGCTGATCGACGACGGCAAGGTGCGCGTCGAGGTCGTCGAGACCGACGGTGTCGTCGTCACCACCAAGGTCATCGTGGCCGGCCCGGTGTCGAACAACAAGGGCATCAACCTGCCCGGCGTCGCCGTCAACGTGCCCGCGCTCTCCGAGAAAGACGAGGCAGACCTGCGCTGGGGCCTCGAGCTGGGCGCCGACCTCATCGCGCTCTCCTTCGTGCGCAACGCCTCCGACATCACGCGAGTGCACGAGATCATGGACGAGGTGGGCCGCCGCGTGCCCGTCGTCGCGAAGATCGAGAAGCCGCAGGCTGTCGACGCCCTCGAAGAGATCACCGAGGCGTTCGACGCCATCATGGTCGCCCGCGGCGACCTCGGCGTCGAACTTCCGCTCGAGGCGGTGCCGATCGTGCAGAAGCGCGCGGTCGAGATCGCCCGTCGTCTCGCCAAGCCCGTCATCGTGGCGACGCAGATGCTCGAGTCGATGATCCACAGCCCGGTGCCGACGCGCGCCGAGACCTCGGATGTCGCCAACGCCGTGCTCGACGGAGCCGACGCGGTAATGCTCTCGGGCGAGACGAGCGTGGGGGAGTACCCCGTCATCACGGTGCAGACCATGGCCCGCATCGTCGAATCGACCGAGAAGCACGGGCTCGACCGCATCCCGCCGCTCGGCACGAAGCCGCGCACGCAGGCCGGCGCCATCACGGCCGCCGCGGTCGAGGTCGCCGACTTCGTCTCGGCGAAGTACCTCTGCGTCTTCACCGAGTCGGGCGAGACGGTGCGCCGCATGACGCGCCTGCGCTCCAAGATCCCCATCCTGGCGTTCACGCCCGACCCCGCGATCCGCCGCCGACTGGCGCTCAACTGGGGCGTCGAGTCGTTCGTCGTCGCCCGCGTGACCCACACCGACCAGATGGTCGGCCAGGTCGACGAGGCGCTCGCGAAGACCGGCAAGGCCGTCAACGGCGAGAAGGTCGTCATCATCTCGGGTTCCCCTCCCGGAATCCCCGGCACCACCAACGACGTGCGCGTGCACGTCGTCGGCGAGGTGCTCTGAGCCGCATTTCGAGAGGGAGCCGGTCCGCGAGGGCCGGCTCCCTTCGCGTTGGTTGCGAAGACGAGCTGTGGATGCCGCGGCTGCCGCACTGCGAGGGGCCCGCCTGCGCGGCTCGAGCTGACAGACTCGGAGCATGAGGCCGACCATGCCGACACCCGCCGCCCTTCCCGCAAGCGGGTCGCCCGCTCTCGACTGGGCCGCGCGCTCCATGCCGCTCCTCGCCGCGACCGTGGCGACCACAGCCGGCGACTTCGCAGGCCGCCACGTCGGCATCTGCCTGCACATCGAACCGAAGACCGGGGTGCTCGTGCACCGGCTGCTCCGGGTGGGTGCACGGGTCACCATCACCGGCAACCTCGGCACGACCGACCAGGCGACGGTCGACACGCTGCGCGCCCTCGGTGCGACGGTCATCGGCGGACACGACGACGATGCGGGGCGCAGCATGCGCGCAACCTCGATGCGCTCGTCGCCGCCGAACCCGAGGTGCTCCTCGACAACGGCGCCGAGACGATCGAACGGATCCTCCGCGGCGGCCCCCGCAGCGCCGGCTTCCTCGGCGCGACGGAGGAGACGACGACGGGCGGACGACGACTCCGCGAGCTCGACGTCGCCGCGGACTTCCCGGTCGTCGTGATCAACGACAGCTCGCTGAAGCTCTTGATAGAGAACGAGTTCGGCGTCGGCCAGAGCATCGTGCAAGGGTTCATGAACGCCACCAACGCGATGCTGCCGGGCACTCGTGCGACGGTCATCGGCTACGGCCCGTGCGGCAAGGGCGTCGCGGAGACGCTCGCGCGGCTCGGGGCGCGGGTGAGCGTCGCGGACACCGATCCGTACCGTGCACTCGAGGCGATCATGCACGGGCATCGCGTCGCACCGGTCGAGGCGCTGCTGCCGGAGTCGCAGCTCGTGTTCCTCGCAACCGGGCACCCTGGCGTGATCTCAGGCGATCGGCTCGATCTCCTCGCCGACGGGGTCATGCTCGTCGGAGTCGGCCACGAGGCGGACGAGATCGACCTCCCCGCGCTGGCGGCGAGGTCGATCCGCACGACGACGCTCTCGAACCCGTCGGGCGACGCCGATGCCCGGATCCTCTACGAGCTCGAGGGCGGGCGCGAGGTCGTGGTGCTGCACGGCACGAAGATGATCAATCTCGTGGCGGCCGGCGGCAACCCGATCCAGGCCATGGATCTCGGCCTCTCGCTGCAGGCGGCGAGCCTCGCCGCGATCGCCCGGGGCGCGGTCGGTCTCGTCGGGCCGCAGGCTGTGCCGGCCGACATCGACCGAGGGCTCGCGACCTCGCTCGTCGATCTCTGGAGCTGACACCCGCGCTCTGGAGCTGACGCTCGCGCCCGATCCGGAAACGTGGTGCCGGTGGTGGGGGTCGAACCCACACGCCCTTTCGGGCAAAGCATTTTGAGTGCTCCGCGTCTGCCATTCCGCCACACCGGCCAAGGGCCTCGCCCAGAATACCGTAGGCTTTCCTCCGTGGAAGACACCGAACCAACCCAGCCGGCCCCGCGCCGCGTGGTCGTGGCGGAAGATGAGTCGCTCATCCGCCTCGACATCGTCGAGATCCTGCGCGACAACGGCTTCGAGGTCGTCGGCGAGGCCGGTGACGGCGAGACCGCCGTGGCGCTCGCGACCGAACTGCGCCCCGATCTCGTCATCATGGACGTCAAGATGCCCCAGCTCGACGGCATCTCCGCCGCCGAGCGCCTCTCGAAGGGCCACATCGCCCCGGTCGTGCTGCTCACGGCCTTCAGCCAGAAAGAGCTCGTCGAGCGCGCCAGCGAAGCCGGCGCCCTGGCCTACGTCGTGAAGCCGTTCACGCCCAACGACCTCCTGCCCGCGATCGAGATCGCCCTGGCCCGGTACGCGCAGATCATCGCGCTCGAGGCCGAGGTCGGCGACCTCGTCGAGCGCTTCGAGACCCGCAAGCTCGTCGACCGGGCCAAGGGTCTGCTCAACGAGAAGATGGGGCTCTCGGAGCCCGAGGCGTTCCGTTGGATCCAGAAGGCCTCGATGGACCGCCGCCTGACGATGAAAGACGTCTCGCAGGCCATCATCGAGCAGCTCGCGGCCAAGAAGTAGCACCGATTCAGAC
>NZ_JBSHJY010000002.1:0-199077 GCF_053619715.1 Agromyces sp. NPDC055520
ATCCGGGGATGCCGCGGCCGCAGCCGTTCCATGGCGGACCTACTTCACGGTCGCCTTGTTGAAGTTCGAACCGCTGTTGCCGTCGGGCCGGTAGTTCTTCTCGACGTTGCCGGACGAGTCGACCGAGAACCAGTTGATCTTCGTGCCGGCGGGCACGGTCAGCGTCTCAGCGCCCTCGCGGACGCCTGCGCTGCCGTACATCGTCGACTCGAAGGTCGGCTTCGAGCCGTCGAGGGTGTAGAACACCGATGCGGGCTCGGAGGTCTCGAACGTGACGTCGACCATGCCGGCCTCAGCGCTCGGTACGGCCGTGACCGTGCTCACCGGGCGCTGGTGATCCTTCTCGTGGTCGACCGCGACCTGGAGGAGTGCGATGAGCCCGTTCGAGAACTCCTGCGACTCGGCATGCGCCGATCCGCCGGTGGGGTCCTCGTTCTCGAACGGCGGCTGGAACGACGTGCCGACCTCGAAGTCCCACGCGTTGATCCCGTACTTGTACCAGAGCATGTCGCCCGAGTTGCCGGCGGCCGAGTACAGCACGTCAGCGACGGGGCCGGTTCGTGCCGGCGTCACCGACATGCCGCGGTACTCCTTGATCGCGGTCAGGATCCGCGACGAGGCGCCCCAGAAGAACGACTCCTCCTCGAGCGTCGGACGCGGCGCCGTGAGGCGGTCGCTCGACCGGTAGGCGCCCGGCGACCACATGAAGTAGTTGCCCGAGCTGTGCAGGTTCATCGAGAACGTGATGTTCGGGTTGTTCGCGGCGATCCAGTCGATGTTCCGGCTCTCCGACTCGCTCAACTCGCTCGGCCCGGAGTAGGTCCCACCGGTGCACGAGGTGCCGCCGCCGCTGAAGCCGTCGAACAGGCTGTACTCGTCGTAGTTGCGGTTGACGTCGACGCCCCAGGAGTTGCGGCCGTTGAAGTCGGCGTTGCCGGTGATCGGGCAGTAGTTCACCATGTTCTTCCGCTGCGAGGCGAAGTCGTAGAACGAGTACGTGCCGCCGTCGGGGTTCGTCGTCGGGACGATCCAGATCTCCAGGTTGTTCACGAGCTTCTTCGTCTCGGCGTCCGACGCGTAGTTGCGGAGCAGGCGCTCCGCGGTCTCGATCGTGACGAGCGGCGGAACCCACTCGCGCGCGTGCTCCTGGGCGTAGAAGAGCACGCCCGGCTTCGAGCCGTCGCGGACCTTGCCGATCTGCAGCGCGTACACCGACTGGGGTCCGCGCGCCACGCTCTCGGGCGCGTTGAGCCCGTCGTCGAGCGTCGCGGTCGCCGGCGCCACCGCACCCGTGCCCGCGTTCCCGCGGTAGGTGTAGGCGAAGACGAGGGCGGATGCCTCGGGCGAGGCGTTGATCGCGGAGACGACCTGGGCTGCGGTGCTGGTGACGGCGCCGCCCGCGTCCGTCGACAGGCCCACGGTGATCGCCGAGCCGGCGACCGAGACCGACAACGGTGCGTTCGCGGCGCCGGTCGAGGTCAGCGCGACGGTGACGTCGTTGCCGCCCTCATGGCCCCAGGCCTTCGAGTCGATCCCCACGCGGTTCTGGTTCGCGTTGCCGAGGACGGCCTGCGCATGACGCTGGTAGCCCGCGGTCTGGTTCGGCATCTCGACGATCTCGGCGAGGTCGGGGAACTCGGCCGCCAGCGACTGGATCCGAGCGGTGAGCTCCTGCGGCGTGAGGTACGACGTGATGAAGTCGCGCTGGTAGCTCGGGTCCGAGCTCTCCTCGCCGTCGAGCGGCAGCCAGTCGGTGACCTTCGCGGTGGCGACGTCGCCGGTCGGGCTGGTGATCTGGATCGTGTCCGGCCGGACGGCGACTTGTGCGGCGCCGCGGTGGTAGAGGTACACGCCCGCGTCGACGAAGCGGGTGATGTTCTGCGTGCCGCCCGACCCGCGCTCGGTTCCGGAGCCGCTGTCGCGGACGACCGTCAGGGGAGCGGTGCTGGTCTGGCCGTCCGCGAACTTCGCCTCGACCGAGAGGTATCCGACCCCGAAGGAGGTGTAGTAGTCGGCACGGATGATCCTCACGTCGGACGCATCGGCGGCGGCCTCCGCGGCGAACGTCGTGTTCGCCTGCTCCGCGGCCGCGATGGTCGCGGTGCGGTCGTCCATGACGGCAGCACTGTCGTTCTCGTCGTACAGCGTTTCGCCGACCGTGAATCCGCGGGCGCGCAGCCCGTCGGCTTCGCCGTCGCTGATGATCGCCTGCGCGGTCAGCGTGCCGTCCTCGTTCTGCCGGACGCCGTGATCGAGGTCGATGCCGGTGTCGACGAGTCGATCGAGTTCCGTGTGGTCGGCGACGATCACCTCGACGACGGCGACCGCTTCATCGGCGTCGTGGGTGAGATCGGGCAGCACCTCGGTGCCGGCCGCCGGGCTGAACGGTGTGAGCGTGGTGAGTGCCAGGCCTGCGAGTGCGGCGATGACCGCCGACCTGCCGAGCAGCCGAGTACGTTTCGATGTTGCCATCAGTGGTTCCCTCCTCGTTGAGTTGCATGATCGTGCAATCGAGCCGGAGCCGTGCGAGGGGGGTGGAGCTGGTACCTGGGGACTTCACTCCGACGGCACCGACACAGCGGGGATTGCCGGGTCGGTGCTTCGCTCTGTCTAGCGGGTGCCGAGACCACAAGTCAATACGTATGCAACGTACTTGCCAGAATGCGCAGTGTGACACATCACCGTGTGCGCGAAGTATGCATTTTCGAGGCGTTCGCCCGCCTGGAGCGGCACGCACTCGCCCGGTTCGCCCTGAAGAACTACGTGCGCGACGCCGGCAGCCGGATCGGCGAGGTGAGCGCCACTTCTTCGGAGAAGTCGGCGGGTACGAGGCGGTCGTTCGGCACGGTCGGCACGAGCTCGCGGTCCGCCTCACGATCCCGGCCGAATTCCCGTTCGAACTGGTCGACCCGCAGGGTCGGCACGGCCTGCGTGGTGACGGCCGCGATCGCGGCGGTCGGGGCATCCGCGAATCGTACGACGGGCCGCCAGGCGTATTCCGGATGCCGCGCGAGCCGCATTCCCCGTGACACCACGAGCCAGCCGGCGCCGATGAGGGCAGCGACGGTCGCCGCGACGGCCGCGAGGCCGAGCGCCCAGCGCGGACCCAAGCCGTCGGCGACGGCGCCCACGATCGGGGCACCGATCGGCGTGCCGCCCGCGAGGATCGCCATGTACAGCGCCATCACGCGGCCGCGGAGCTCGGGTTTCGTGGTGGTCTGCACGTAGCCGTTCGCGGTCGTGAGGATCGTCACCGCGCCGAGCCCGATGAGGATCGTGGAGGCGGCGAAGGTCCAGTAGTCGGGCATGAGCGCGGCGGTCAGCGTGGCGAAGCCGAGGAAGGCGCAGGCCAGGATGATCACCCGGATGCGGGCACGCTCGCGACGTGCCGCGAGGAGTGCTCCGGTCAGCGACCCGATCGCGAGGATCGACGACAACAGTCCGTACTCGCCGGCGCCGCGGCCGAACTCGACCGCCATCGTCGAGGAGAAGATCGGGAAGTTCATGCCGAAGGCGCCGATGAGGAAGACCATGACGAACACGACGACGAGATCGGGCCGCCCCAGTACGTAGCGGAAGCCCGCGACGAACTCCCCTCGGGCACGTGTGGCCCGGGGCATCCGCTGCAATTGCCGTCCGCGAAGCATCGCGAGCGCACCGAGCACGGCCAGGAAGCTGATCGCGTTGATGACGAACACCCAGCCCGAGCCGACGAGCACGATGAGCAGGCCCGCGACGGCCGGGCCGATCATGCGGGCGGTGTTGAACGACGCCGAGTTCAGGGCCACCGCGTTCGACATGTCGGCGTTCGAGACGAGGTCGGAGACGAAGGTCTGCCGTGCGGGGTTGTCGACGGCGTTCACGAGGCCGAACGCGAACGCGAAGAGGTAGAGGTGCCAGAGCTCGGCGTGGCCGAGGATGAGCAGGAGTCCGAGCGCGAGTCCGAGCAGCATGAGCAGGGACTGCGTGATCATGAGGATCTTGCGGCGGTCGAAGCGATCGGCGATGAGGCCGGTGATGGGCACGAGCAGCAGCTGCGGTGCGAACTGCAGGGCCATGGTGATGCCGACGGCGAAGGCGTCGTTGTCGGTGAGTTCGGTGAGCACCACCCAGTTCTGGGCGGTGGCCTGCATCCACGCGCCGACGTTCGAGACGAGGGCCCCGATGAACCAGATGCGGTAGTTGCGGTGAGAGAGGGAGCGGAACATTGCACTCACTGGGTGATGAGCCTCCTGAGGATGGTCGTGGCGGCGGTGAGGGTCTCGCGCTCGTCGGGCGTGAGGGCGGCGAAGCGCTTGGCGAGCCAGGCGTCGCGGCGTCGGCGGGTGGCGAGCACGATCGATTCGCCGGTGTCGGTGGCCGTGACGATGACCTTGCGGCCGTCGTCGGGGGATGCGGTGCGCGCGGCGTAGCCGGCGTCGACGAGGCAGTTGACGGTGCGGTTCATCGACGGCGCGGTGACCCGCTCGAGCTCGGCGAGGCGGCCGATCGTGAGCGGGCCCTCGCTTGCGATCCAGCCGAGGGTTGAGAACTGCGAGCCGCTGAGCTCGGTCTCGGTGCGCTCCTGCCGGAGCCGACGGGCGAGGCGCATGATCGCGATGCGCAGCTCGGTGCTCTGTTCGGCGAGCGTCTGACGGCGAGCGGATGTCGCGCGCGCAGGCGACTCTTCGGCAGGCGCCCCGGGTGCCGCTCGTTCGATCGAGGCAGTGGTCGAGGCATCCGTCATATTGCTTAGTCTAACAAATTAGCCATGCTAATTACCTGTGTAAATCGGGATGGGATCACCTCACGGGCCCGAGGGCAGGCCTGCCGGCGCGGGAGCAGGCCTGCCATGATGTCGGAATGGCGACCTTCACCGACGCGCACGGGGTCCGGATCCACTACGAGTCGTGGCGGGTGCCCGACGCGAGCGCGGTGATCCAGCTCGCGCACGGCGTCGGCGAGCACATCGGGCGCTACACCGAGCTCATCGAGGCGCTGAACGCCGCCGGGTACTCGGTGTGGGCCGACGATCACCGCGGGCACGGGCAGACCGGGTTCGAGCAGCACGGCGGCGACCTGACGCGCATGGGCCGTCTCGGCCCCGGCGGGCTCAGGGCCGCGATCGATGCGGTCGAACAGTTCAGCAGCGTCATCCGCGACGCCGAAGGCGGTGAACTGCCGCTCGTGCTGCTGGGCCACTCGTGGGGCTCGCTCATTGCGCAGATCATCGTGAACCGCAGCGCAGACGAGTACGACGGCGTCGTGCTCACCGGCACCGCCTACCGCACGCCGTTCGACATGAACGGCGGCGACCTGAACGCACGGCACAAGCACCTCGGGCCGACCTCGGTCGAGTGGCTCAGCCGCGACCCCGAGGTCGCGCCGGCCTTCATGGCCGACCCGTACACGACCGACGTGCCGCTGCGGAAGCTCTTCGGCACGATGGACGCGCTGCGCCTCGTCGGCCGACCGGCGCGGGGGCTGCCGCCCGAACTGCCGCTGCTCATCATGGTCGGGTCGGACGACCCGCTCGGCGGCGAGCGGAGTGCGGCGAAGCTCGCGAACGCGTACGTGCGCCGTTCAGGCCTCGTCGACGTCGAACTCATCGTCTACGAGGGCGCGCGCCACGAGGTCTTCAACGAGACCAATCGCGACGAGGTGCGGGCCGACCTCGTGGCGTGGCTCGATGAACGGTTCGCGGTCGACTGAGCCGGCGCCTCAGATCGCCGCGCGCCCGGGCGGCACGTCGAAGCCGAGCAGCCTGATGCGCGGGTGGCTCGTGAGCTGCGACTCCGTCGCCCAGGGGTAGACGATCGTCGTCACGTTGCAATTGCCGAGCACGGGCAGCAGGTCGCGGTAGCCGTCGGGATCCATGCCCGCGAGCTCGCAGAACAACAGCCTGATGAGGGTCGCATGCGCCACGATCAGCACGCGGCCGTCGGGAAACTCCTCGGCGAGCTCGTCGAAGACCGGCAGCGCCCGAGCGATGCCGTCGCGCCCGCGCTCGCCGCCGGGGAACGGGTCCGTCGCCGGCGCCCGGCAGAACGCCGCCCACTCGTCGGGGAACCGCTCGGCGAGCTCCTCGGGTGTGAGCCCCTCGCCGACGCCGAAGTCGATCTCGACCAGCCGGTCGTCGATGCGCAGAGCGAGTCCGGTGGTTTCGACCGACGGCGCGGCCGAACGCCGGGCCCGGCTGAGCGGCGACGCCACGATCGCGTCGAGCCGGGCGTCGACCGCCCACGCGCCGAGGGCGGCGGCCTGTCCGAGTCCGTGTCGCGTCAGCGCGACATCCGAATTGCCGGCGTATCTGTGTTCTGCATGCCAGATCGTCTCGCCGTGGCGTGCCAGGTAGAACGTCGTCATCTCAGGCCCCCTGCCGTTCCCTCGATCGTAGGCCGCGCGCGGTGTCGTGCGGTGTCCGTAGGCTGTACCGCATGCACGGTGAATACAAGGTGCCCGGTGGCAAGCTCGTGGTCGTCGACTTCGATGTCGCCGACGGCGTGATCGTGAACCCGCGGGTCGCGGGCGACTTCTTCCTCGAACCAGACGAGGCGTTGGGCGACATCGATGCGGCGCTCGACGGCCTGCCCGCGGCATCCGATGCCAAGCAGATCTCGGCCGCGATCACCGCCGGCCTCAGGCGCGACGCCGTCATGCTCGGCTTCTCGGCCGACGCGGTCGCGGTCGCCGTGCGGCGTGCCCTGACCGACGCCACGGCCTGGGCCGACTACGAGTGGGAGGTCGTGCACGACGCGGCCGTGCCGCCGCGCACCCACCTCGCGCTCGACGAGGTGCTCGCGACCCGCGTCGGCGAGGGGCGCCGCAAGCCCACCCTGCGGTTCTGGGAGTGGGAGGAGTCGGCCGTCGTCATCGGCAGCTTCCAGTCGGTGAAGAACGAGGTCGACCCCGAGGGCGCCGAGAAGTACGGCTTCGACGTCGTGCGCCGCATCTCGGGCGGCGGCGCGATGATGATGGAGAAGGGCAACGTCGTCACGTACTCGCTGTACGTGCCGGGCGAGCTCGTGCAGGGCATGAGCTTCGCCGACTCCTACGCGTTTCTCGACGACTGGGTGCTGCAGGGGCTGCGCGGCCTCGGCATCCAGGCGACCTACCAGCCGCTCAACGACATCGCGAGCCCCGCGGGCAAGATCGGCGGCGCCGCGCAGAAGCGACTCGGCTCGGGCGGCGTGCTGCACCACGTGACGATGGCGTACGACATCGACAACGAGAAGATGCTCGAGGTGCTGCGCATCGGGCGCGAGAAGATCAGCGACAAGGGCATCGCCTCGGCGGCCAAGCGCGTCGACCCGCTGCGCTCGCAGACCGGGCTGTCACGGGCGGCGATCATCGAGGCGCTGAAGCAGACCTTCACCTCGCTCTACGGGGCCGCGCCCGGCACGGTGAGCGCCGATGAGCTCGCCGAGGCCGAGGCGCTCGTCGAGTCGAAGTTCGCGACACGCGAGTGGCTGTACCGGGTTCCGTGAGCGCGGCGGATCTCGGGACGTCCGACCCCCGTTGCCCGACCTTCGCATTCGCGAGTTGCACGACGTTTCGCGCGACACGCCGGGGCGAGACGGCGCGTCGCCCGAATCTTCTTGCAACTCGGCACACGGGCGAACCGACGAGCACGTGGCGCGTGCGAGGAAGGCTCAGCGATCCCCGTTAGAATCGCCGGGTGGAACCCTGGATCTGGCTCGGCATCGCCGCGCTCGTCGTCGCCTTCGTGGTGTTCGCCGTGCGGCGCGGCTGGATCGACCTCTCCGACAAGACCAAGCGCGGCGGCGGTGGCGGCGGTGTCATGATGATCGGCGACGAGGTCTTCGCGCCGCGCAAGCACGAGGCCCAGGCCGAACTCGACCGGCAGAGCCGCTTGCCGGCTCCTGCGCCGCTTCCGGGTGACGGCGACAAGGGCATCGCCTTCGCCGACGACGGCACGGATGCCTCGCGGCCCGAGCCCGCCCGAGCAGACCGCTTCCGCGGCACGATCCGCCTCGACGTCTGAGCGCCCAGCTCCAGCCCCCTCCCTCCTAGCCCTCGCTCCCAGCCCTCGCATCGCAGCCCCGCGTCTTCGTTCCGAGAACAGGCACCTCGGTTGCACCACGCCGCGCAGGCACCTGTTTCGAATGCACCCGCGGCGTGTCGGCCTGTTTCCGCGACACTGGCAGACTGGAGCGCGTGAGCGCCGACGAATCGAACCGCATCATCCATGCGGACAACCTCGACGTGCTGCCGACCTTTCCCGACGGCAGCTTCACGCTCGTCTACCTCGACCCCCCGTTCAACACCGGCCGGGTGCAGTCGCGCCAATCGACCCGCCATGTGCGCGTGGCCGAGCCAGACCAGGGCGCGATGGATGACCCGGGCGCTGCGCCTGCGCCGGTGCACACCGCTGGAACCGTCACCGGCTTCGCGGGTCAGCGCTACGAGCGCATCCGCGGCGACCTGCTGCGCTACGACGACCGCTTCGACGACTACTGGGGATTTCTCGAGCCGCGGCTCATCGAGGCGTGGCGGCTGCTCGCCGACGACGGCACCCTCTACCTGCACCTCGACTATCGCGAGGCGCACTACGCGAAGGTGCTGCTCGACGCACTGTTCGGGCGCGAGTGCTTCCTCAACGAGCTGATCTGGGCCTACGACTACGGCGCGAAGACGAAGCGCAAGTGGCCGACGAAGCACGACACGATCCTCGTGTACGTGAAGAACCCCAAGGCCTATTGGTTCGACTCGACCGCCGTCGACCGCGAGCCGTACATGGCTCCGGGGCTCGTGACGCCCGAGAAGGCGGCGCTCGGCAAGCTGCCGACCGACGTGTGGTGGCACACGATCGTCTCGCCCGGCGGGCATGAGAAGACGGGTTACCCGACGCAGAAGCCCGAGGGCATCCTGCGGCGCATCGTGCAGGCGTCGACCCGCGAGGGCGACTGGGTGCTCGACTTCTTCGCCGGTTCCGGCACGACGGGCGCGGTGGCCGCGACGCTCGGCCGGCGTTTCGTGCTCATCGACTCGCACGCCGACGCGATCGCCGTCATGAAGGGCAGATTCAAGGATGTCGCGGGCGTGACGTTCGACGACGGCCGGGGGTGATCAGCGCCAGAACTCGGCGAGGCGAGGGGCGAGGGCCAGGCCCTGCTCGTAGCCGGCCCGAGCTGCGGCCGGGCGCAATGAGAGATCCATCCCGTTCGGGCCGAAGAGGTGCTCGGCATCGCTGACGGGGAAAATCGTCTCGACCCTGCTGCCGCCCGCGCGCAGCTCGTCGAGCTGCGAGGCGAGGTGCGTGCCCCAGGCCTGCGGCACCAGTGATCTGCCGCCGAACGGCGACAGCACCAGCACTCGGCCGTACGCGGCGGCCAGATCGGCGTTCTCGGCATTCGACCGGAACCCGCCGTCGAGGTATCGCTCGTCGCCGATGCGGTAGGGCAGGCCGTTCGAGCAGCTCGCGGCCACTGCGTCGACCAAGTCGATCCCGCTGTCGCGGTCGAACACGACCGGTTCACCGGTGCGAGCGTCGAGCGCGGTGATGAGCACGGTGCGCTCGGGCCAGTGCTGATCGGGCAGTCGCGCCGCCACGACGGAGCGCCATTGCGCCGACCACGAGCCATCCGACGCGGCATCCAGTTCGAGTGCGGTCGCAGCGAGCCTGCGACGCAGGTCGACCGCATCCGATGCCGAGGCGATGATCGCGAGGAGCCGCGCCAAGGGGTCGACCGCGGGACGGTTCGGTGCCTGAGTCCGGTCGGGCCCCGCGGCGGGTCGACCCGGCGCCGGGGGAGCGGCCCGCGGCGGCACCGGGGCGAGCGTCGCCGCGTACAGCTCGGGCGGTGCTGCGCCCGCCAGTTGCACCGCGGCGGTCGAGCCTGCAGAGGTGCCGATGGTCAGCTCGGCGGTGGTCAGGTCGAGTCCGGCGTCGTACAGGCCGGCGGCGACGCCGATGAGCCAGGCGTTGCCGGTGGATCCGCCGCCGCCGAGCACGAGTGCCCGCTGCGATCGGGTGGAAGCGGAGTCGTCGACGGCGGAGTCGTCGAGCGTGGTGTCGTTCAATGTGGTGTCGTTCATGGGAGTCGCCTTTCGCGAATGCCTGTGGGCGCTCCCGGTGGCGACTACCTCAGTCGCGCGATCGTGCACTGCAGGGGAGCACCCACTGCGGAAACTGCGTTCATGGGTCTCACCTCCTGCCGTCGGATCACGATCGACGGGAACGGTAGCACGCCCTCCCCGCGCCCCACAAGGGCTCCGCCGCGCGCGGTCTTGCGAAACGAGGCGAGCACGTTCGGGATGTCGCTGGCGAGAGCCACCCCTCGAGAATGAGCCGCCGCGCCGCGCTGTTCAACTCTCCGTCTCGTCGCTCAAGCGCATGCCGAGTCGGTCGAGTCGACGAGTCCGACTTCGGCCACAATCGAAGCATGGAGATTGCGAAGTGAAGGTCGCCGTCGCCGGAGGAACCGGTGTGGTCGGCACCCACGTCGTCGAGGTCGCGCGAGAACACGGCCATGACGTCGTCGTACTGACGCGGGGCAACGGCGTCGACCTGCGAACGGGAGCGGGGCTCGACACCGCGCTGCACGGCGTCGACGTCGTGATCGATGTCGCGGGTGTGCAGACGACTTCGGCCAAGGTGTCGACCGAGTTCTTCACGACGACGACGCGGGCGCTGCTCGACGCCGAACGTCGAGCGAATGTCAAGCATCACGTGGCGTTGTCGATCGTCGGGATCGACAGAGCACCCGTGGCGTACTACGCCGGAAAGGTCGCGCAGGAAGCCCTGGTCGAGGCGGGCACCGTGCCGTGGACCATCCTGCGCGCAACGCAGTTTCACGAGTTCGCCGCTCAGATGTATGCCCGAGCGATGGTGGGACCGATCCACCTGGCACCGCGCATGCTCATCCAGCCGATCGCCGCGCACGAGGTGGCCCAACACCTCGTTGAACTCGCCGTCGCGCCCCCCGCGGGAAGGGTTCCCGACTTGGCCGGACCCCGTGAGGAGCACATGCCCGAAATGATTCGCGCCTACGCGGGTGCGACCGGGCACACCGGGCGCATTCCAGCGGTGACGTTGCCCGGGGCCTTCGGGCGCGCGATGCGCGACGGATCGGTGCTCCCCGGACCAGGGGCGGTGCTGGGTCGCCAGACCTTCTCCGAGTGGATCGCCGACATGAGACCCGTTGTGTAGCGCGCCGCCAAGACGTCTCGATGACTGCATGTGATCGATCGCGCACTATGCGACCATGACCGCAGCGCGACACCTCGGACTCGACGTCGCTGATTCGGCGTAGCGGATTCCGCCACGCCCACGCTTTCACGCGACGGTTCGCGCCGCGGAGGTCATGCGCAGTTCGTCCTCTGGGGCGCAAACCATCGCGGGAGCGTGCGGAGGCGCGGAGGGAGGAGAGCCGGCGGCGCCTACGCCGAGGCGCGCCGCACGAGCCGGGTCGGCATGATGCTGCGGCGCGGCACCTCGGGGTCGCCGGCGAGGTGGCGCAGCAGCAGGTCGGCCATCTCGAAGCCCATCTGCTCAGACGGCTGGTGCACGGTGGTCAGCGGCACCGAGGACGAGGATGCCGCGGGGCTGTCGTCGAAGCCGACGACGGCGATGTCGCCCGGCACCGAGTAGCCGCGTTCGCGCAGGACGGCCAGAGCACCGGTCGCCATCAGGTCGCTCGCGACGAAGAGTCCGTCGAGGTCGGGCACCCGGTCGAGCAGGCGCCGGGTGGCGGCGACGGCGCCCGCAGCGGTGAAATCGGCGATCTCGACGGCGTCGGTCGGCAGCTCGACGGCCTCGAGCGCTCGACGGAACCCGGAGAGCCGGTCGACGCCGGCTGGCATGTCGAGCGGGCCCGCGATCGTGCCGATGCGACGCCGCCCGATGTCGATGAGGTGCTGGGTGCCGAGCCGCCCGCCCTCGACGTTGTCGACGTCGACGAAGATGTGCTCGTCGGCCCCCGACGACGGCCGGCCGCCGAACACGAGCGGCACGCTCAGGCCGACCGCGTGCTGCAGTTCGTCGCCCTCGTGGTGCGAGACGACGACCGCGCCGTCGACGATGCCCGACCTGAGGTAGCGCATGGTCTTGTGCCCGGGGTCGGTCGAGGCGACGAGCAGGTTCAGCAGGTAGTCGCTCTCGTCGAGGCGTCGCGTGATGCCCTGCACGATCGCGGCGAAGTACGGGTCGCCGAAGAACCGGGTCGTGTCTTCGGGCACGATGAGTGCGATCGCGCCCGAGGTGCGGCTCGCGAGCGAGCGGGCCGCGCGGTTGGGCACGTAGTTGAGCTTCGCGATCGCCGTGTTCACGGCCTCGACGACGTCGGGGCGCACTTTCGGCGAGCCGTTGACCACCCGGCTCACGGTCGCTCGGGAGACGTTCGCCTCTCGTGCGACCGCCTCGAGCGTCGGCGCCGTTGCGCGCATCCGTTCACCACCCCCTCGTCTGGGTCAGTCTATTTCCGCAGCGCTCGCCCGCGGATGATCTCGGCGTACGCGAGACCGCTGTCTTTCACGGTGCGCTCCTGCGTCTCGTAATCGACGCGCACGATGCCGAAGCGCTTGTCGTAGCCCCACGCCCATTCGAAGTTGTCCATGAGCGACCAGTAGAAGTAGCCGTGCACGGGCACGCCCTCGTCGATCGCGTCGAGGATCGCCCCGAGGTGCGCCTCGAGGAACTCGGTGCGCTCGGCATCGTGTACGGCGCCGTCAGTGGTCACGACGTCGTCGTAGGCGGCGCCGTTCTCGGTCACGAAGAGACGAACGCCGGCGGATGCCGCGTAGTCGCCGTGCACCCGCACGAGCAACTCGCGCAGCCCGTCGGGCTGCACTTCCCATTCCATCGCGGTGAGCGGCAGGCCCTGGGGGTGGTTGTAGACGCCGTCGGCCGCGGGGAACGGCGAGCGCACGGCGCGATCGGTCGGCGCCTGTGCGAGCAGCGGGTGCTCGGCGGGCCGGTCGCTCACGAACTCGCCGTGGTAGTAGTTCACGCCGAGCGTGTCGATCGGGGTCGAGATCACCTCGAGGTCGCCGGGCTGCACGACCGCGTCGAGGCCGAGCGGGCCGACGTCGGCGAGCAGGTCGGCGGGGTACTCGCCGCGGAAGATCGGGTCGAGGAAGAACCGGTTGAACTGACCGTCGATGCGGCGTGCGGCGTCGACGTCGCCCGGGCTCGCGGGGTCGACGGGCTTGGCCACCGTGAGGTTCAGGGTGATGCCGAGTTCGAGCTCGGGGGCGCGCTCGCGCAGCGCCTGCACTGCGAGGCCGTGCGCGAGCAGCAGGTGGTGGCCCGCGGCGAGGCCGGCCGCGACATCCTGACGCCCTGGTGCGTGCGCCCCGCCCGTGTAGCTCAGGAACGACGAGCACCACGGTTCGTTGAGCGTCGTCCACACGTCGACCCGGTCGCCGAGCGCGTCGTGCATCGCGAGCGCGTAGTCGCGGAACCGGAACGCCGTGTCGCGGTTCGTCCAGCCGCCGAGGTCTTCGAGCGCTTGCGGCAGGTCCCAGTGGTAGAGCGTCAGCCACGGCTTGATGCCGGCGCCGAGCAGCTCGTCGACGAGCCTGGAGTAGAAGTCGACGCCCTTCGGGTTCACGGGTCCGCCGTCGGGCTGCACCCGCGCCCACGAAGTCGAGAACCGGTAGGTTTCGAGCCCGAGCTCTCGCATGAGCGCGACATCCTGCGGCATGCGGTGATAGTGGTCGCACGCGACATCCCCGTCGTCGCCGTTGACGACCGCACCGGGAACCCGGCAGAAGGTGTCCCAGATCGAGGCCGTGCGGCCGTCTTCGAAGGCGGCGCCCTCGATCTGGAAGGCCGCGGTCGCGGCGCCGAAGAGGAAGTCCGACGGGAAGGGGCGCGTCGTGATGGCAGGGCCGGCGAGAGTGTCGGTCATGGTGGTGGTTTCAGCTCCGAGTTCGATGGTCATCCCTTCACGGCTCCCGCCATGATGCCGCTCACGAGCTGTTTGCCCGCGAAGACGAAGAGGATGAGGAGGGGGATGGTCGACAGCAGCACGCCGGCGAGCACGATCGAGTAGTCGACGAAGAAGTTCGACTGCAGCAGTGACAGTGCGACGGGCAGGGTGGGGTCACTGCGGTCGAGCACGATGAACGGCCAGAAGAAGTTGTTCCACGCCGAGACGAAGGTGAAGAGGCCGAGCATCGCGGCGGCGGGCCGCGCCGCCGGCAGCGCGACGGTGAGGAAGGTGCGGAACGAGGACGCCCCATCGACGCGAGCCGCCTCGATGAGCTCGTCGGGCACGGCCTGCTGCAGGTACTGCGTCATCCAGAACACGCCGAACGCGCTCGTCAGCGCGGGGATGATGATCGCGCCGATGTTGCCCGTCCAGCCGAGGTCGGCGAAGAGGATGTAGAGCGGCACGACGCCGAGCTGGGTCGGCACGGCCATGGTCGCGACGACGAAGACGAGCAGCCACTTCGAGCCCCTGAAGCGCAGCTTCGCGAACGCCCAACCGGCGAGCGTCGAGAAGAACACGACCGAGGCGGCGATGAGTGCCGAGCTGTAGATCGAGTTCCAGAGCGCGCGCCAGAAGTTGACGGCCGGGTCGTTCACGACGGATGCCGCGTTGGCGAGGAAGTTGCCGCCGGGCAACCACGACATGTTCGGGTCGCGGATCGTCGAGGCGTCGCCCGAGCCGATCAACAGCGACCAGTAGAAGGGGAAGAGTGCTGCGCCGAGCACGATCGCGAGGCTCGCGTAGACGAACCAGCCTGGCCGCTTCATCGGGTGCTCCCTTCGTCGCGCACCACGCGGCGGGTGACGAGCAGGTTGATGACGCCGATCGCGAGGATGATGAGGAACAGGATCCAGGCGAGCGCCGCCGCCCGGCCGAAGTTCCACTGGCCCCAGCCGATGTCGTAGAGGTAGAGGGTGATCGTCAGCCATTGCGAGTCGGCCCCGCCCGTGCCGTACTGGTCGTACATGCGCGGCTCGTCGAAGATCTGCAGGCCGCCGATCGTCGAGGTGATGATCACGAAGATGAGGGTCGGGCGCAGGCTCGGCACGGTGATGGCGAAGAACTGCCGCACGGCACCGGCGCCGTCGATGGCGGCCGCCTCGTAGTACTCGCGCGGGATCGCCTGCATCGCGGCGAGCAGGATGAGCGTGTTGTAGCCCGTCCAGCGGAAGTTCACCATCGTCGCGATCGCGATGTGGCTCGCGAAGGCGTCGCTGTGCCACATGACCGGAGAGAGGCCGATGTCTTGCAGGATCGTGTTCACGAGGCCGTACTTGTCGCCGAACATGTTGCTGAAGATGAGGGCCACGGCGACCGGGGCCATGACGTACGGCACGAGCACGCCCATGCGCCAGAAGGTCTTCGCGCGGATGTTCTGGTCGAGCATCGTGGCGATGAAGATCGCGAGGATGAGCTGCGGCACGCTCGAGAGCAGGAAGATGCTGAAGGTGTTGCGCAGCGCGATCCAGAACTTCGGCTGGGTGAGCACGTAGACGTACTGGTCGAAGCCGATGAAGGTGCCCGTGCCGCGCACGAGGTCCCAGTCCATGAACGAGATCACGGCGGTGAACGCGATCGGGAACAGCCCGACCACGATGAACAGGATGAAGAACGGCGAGATGTAGAGGTAGGGCGACAGCTTCAGGTCCCAGCGGCTGAGTCGCTGCGAGAAGGCCAGGCGACGGATGCCTCGTGGCGGGCGCGGCGGGGGAGCGGCCGGGCCGTTCGTGCGGGTGCCGGTCGAGGCATCCGTCTCTGTGGTGGTCATGTTGCTCTCTCAGGAAGCTGCGCGGTGGTCGGGAACGGGCGTGCCGCGCCGTGTCGGGGTCGACGCGGCACGCCCCAGGGTGCCTGGAAGGCTACCCGGCGATCAGCCGATCGCGTCGACTTCCGAGACCCACTGGTCCCACGAGGCCTGCTTGTCCTGCGTGCCGTCTTCGACCCGGGTCAGCGCCTTCTGCATGGCGTCGTTGATCTGGAAGTAGAACTCGCCCTTGAACGGCGCCACCGTGACGGCGTTGGCGCGATCGGTGAAGATCTGGCCGACGGGTGCGTTGTTGAAGTACTCGTTCGTGTAGTCGATGAGGGCCGGGTCGGTGAACGCCTCGGTCTGGCTCGGGAAGGTGCCGGCGTTGACGAACGCCTTGATCTGCTGCTCGGGAGCGGTCAGCCAATCGGCGAGCTTCTGGGCCTCGTCGACGTTCGCGCCGTTGGCCGGCACCGTCAGGTACGAGCCGCCCCAGTTGCCGCCGCCGTCGGGGAAGACGTTCGCGACGTCCCACGTGGTGACGCCCTCGGCGTTGCCCGAGATGACGCCGAGCATCCAGCCCGGGCAGAGCATCGTCGCGTACGCGCCGTTCGAGAGGCCGGCGAACCAGTCGTCGCTCCACTGGCCGAGGTGGGCCGACTGCGTTGCGCTGGCATCGAGCACCTGGTTGTAGGCGGCTTCGACGTCGGGGTTCTCGGTCGCGATGATCTCGCCCGTGTCGGGGTCTTCGTAGGCGGCCTCCATCTGGTTGACCACACCCTGGTAGGTGCCGCCGGCGGAGTCGAACCACGCCTTGCCGGTCGCGGCGGAGTACTGCGCGCCGACCTCGAAGTACTTGGCCCAGTCGCCCTCGAGCAGGGTCGCAACCGACTCGCGGTCGGTCGGCAGGCCCGCGGCCGCGAACAGGTCGGAGCGGTAGCAGACGCCCTCGGGGCCGATGTCGGTGCCGTAGCCGATCAGACGGTCGTCGGCGTCGGTCGCCGCCTGCACCTTCCAGTCGAGCCAGCGGTCGTTCAGGTCGGCGGGCACCTCGGCGAGCAGGTCGGAGTACTGCATGACCTCGGGCAGCCAGTCGACCTCGATCGCCTCGACGTCGGCGAGACCCTTCTTGCCGAGCTTCTGGAAGTAGTTGGCGCGGGCGTCGTTCGATGTCGCGGCCTTGTTCTGGACGACCGTGACGTTCGGGTTCGCGTCCATGTACTCCTGCAGGAGTTCGTCGGTGTAGCCGAAGTCGTTGAACGTTGCGACGGTCAGTTCGACCTTGCCCCCGTCTGAGCCCCCGCCCGACTCGCCCGCCGGCGAACACCCGGCGGCGATGAGGGCGATGGATGCGGCGCCTGCTGCGGCGGCGATCATCTTGGTCGGTCGTGAGAGTTTCACGGTCACTCCTTTGTGTGCGTGCGGTGTGTGGTGGCGGTGCGGTGTGCGTGCGTGGTGCGTGGTCGTGCGTGGTGTACGTGGTGCGTTTGCGTTCGGTGGGAGCGCGAGGCTGGTGAGAGCGCTCTCATCATCGCATGCACGATGCTGTCACGGAGCATTCCCGTTTGTCAAGAGAGCGCTCTCACGGATCGCACGGAAAGGCCCGAGCGTGCCCGGCGTAGACTCGCACGGTGTCATCGAGTCAGCGCCACGAGCCGTACGACGAAGCCGGGCAGAAGCGGCGTCTCGTGATCGCGGGCGCCCTGAGCATCGCCCTGATCGCCGTCGCGGTCGTCGTGATCGGCGCCGTCTCGGGCGGAGCCGCGGCCGGCGGACCGACGGGCGCCGCGGCATCCGCTTCGGAGACCGCCGCCCCTCGACCGGCACCCGATGCCGCTCCGCCGCCCGCGGGCGTCGACACCTTCGACCGCACCGCCCACTCGCTCGACGACCCGAACAGCATCTGGGTCGTCGTGAACAAGCTGCGCCCCCTGAGCCCGCAGGACTTCGAGCCCGGCGACCTCGTCGACGTCGACGTGCCGCACACGTGGGAGCCGATGCTTCGCCAGGAGGCGGCCGACGCGATCGTCGCGATGTTCCAGGCGGCATCCGACGAGGCCGGCCTCACGCTCGCCTCGAACAGCGCGTTCCGCTCGTACTCCTCGCAAGAGGAGATCTACGACGGCGACGACCTGCTGACCGCGCGGCCGGGGTTCAGCGAGCACCAGACCGGGCTCGTCATGGACATCGGTGCCGACAGCGGTGACTGCTCGCTCGACGTGTGCTTCGCCGACACCCCCGAGGGCATCTGGCTGCGCGACAACGCGTGGCGGTTCGGGTTCATCCTGCGCTACCCCGCCGACAAGACCCCGGTCACGGGCTACGAGTTCGAGCCGTGGCACTACCGCTACGTGGGCGTGCCGCTCGCGACCCAGATGCGCGACACCGGATTCACGACGCTCGAAGAGTTCTTCGGCCTGCCGGCGGCACCCGACTATGAGTGAGCGGATGTCGCGGCTCACCGCGACCCCGTCGACGCGGCCGCATCGCGGCCTCTCGATCACGGTGCTCGTCGTCAACCAGCTGCTCGCGGGCGTCGGCGTCGCCTCGGGCATCGCAGTCGCGGCGCTGCTCGTCGAAGAGATGACCGGCGTCGTCGCCCTCGCCGGCCTCGCCCAGTCGGCGAGCGTGCTCGGCGCCGCGATCGTCGCGATCCCGCTCGCGCGCCTCGCGATGCGTTCGGGGCGGCACGTGGCGCTCGCGACGGGATACGCGCTCGCGATGACGGGCGCCGTGCTCGTGATCGCCGCGGCCGCGACCGGCTGGGTGCCGCTCGTGTTCCTCGGACTCGCCGCGTTCGGAGCCGGCAGCGCCGCCGGCCTGCAGGCGCGCTTCGCGGCGACCGAGGTCGCCGCCGCGGGTTTCGAGGCGCGCTCGATGTCGATCGTGCTCTGGGCGACGACCATCGGCTCGGTCGCCGGCCCGCTGCTCGCGAGCACGGGCGACGAGGTGGGCGTCGCGCTCGGACTGCCGCCGCTCGTCGGCCCGTTCCTGCTCTCGGGCGTCGCGTTCGCACTGTCGACGCTGCTGGTCGCGACGCTGCTGCGGCTGCCGAAGCCGGGCACCATGGCGACGGATGCCGCGACGGATGCCGCGGCGGAGCCGCTGCCCGAAGCGGTTCCGCCGATCGCCGAATCCCCCGACTCGCTCCCTGAGCTTGTCGAAGGGGCACCCTCCGCTTCGACCAGCACAGCGAGCGCAGACCCCGCGGCGGCGCCCGCCGCGATCGGCTCCTGGCAGGCGCTTCGCATCGCCGCCCGTGAACCCCGCTCGCTCTTCGCGATCCTCGCGATCGTCTGCTCGCACACCGTGATGGTCGGCGTCATGGTGATGACCCCCGTGCACATGACGGCGCACGGCCTCTCACTCGCGCTCGTCGGCGTCGTGATCAGCATCCACATCGTCGGCATGTACGGCGCCAGCCCGCTCGTCGGCTGGCTCGCCGACCGCATCGGCTCGCCCCGCGTCATCCTGATCGGCGTCGGCATCCTCGTGACCGCCGCGCTCATCGGCATCCTCGCCCCGGCCGACGACATGCTGCTCGTGCCGCTTGCGCTGGGCCTCCTCGGCCTCGGCTGGTCGTGCGGCATGATCGGCGGCTCGACGCTGCTCACGACCTCGGTCGCTCCCTCGATGAGGGTGCCCCTGCAGGGGGCGACCGACGCCGTGATGAATCTCGCGGCCGCGGCATCCGCTGCCCTGTCAGGCGTGGTGCTGGGTCTCGCCGGCTTCGCGGGGGTCAACGTCGTGGCGCTGCTCGTGCTCGTGCCGCTCGTCGTCGCCGCCCTGTGGGCTGCGCGATCCCGCGGGGCCGAGGTCAGTCGCGAGGCGCACGAGCCCGTGCGCTGAGCGCCTCGAGCAGCGCCGCCGCGGTGGCGGCGTCGTCGACCGTCACGACGAAGCGGCGGCCGCCACGGCGCGTGACCTGCAGCGCCTCGCCCGCGCGCAGCACGATGCCGAACGCGCCGTCGGGCGCGAGCCTGATGCCCCAGCCGCCGAACTCGGCCGTCGGTTGCACGCTCGTGACGGCGACGGTCTCGACGTCGTCGATCGGCACGGCGAACCGCGGAAATCCGAGTGGCGAGCGCGCGACGAGTCCCCGGTCGTCGACCCGCACGACGAAGACCGTCGTCGTGGCCGCGAGCACGACGAGCAGCAGCGTCACGCCGAGCATGATCCACCATGACGACGAGCCGGTGGTCGCGACGACGGCGGTGCCGATCGCGAGGGCGACGATGGCGACGACGATCAGGACGACGGCGAAGGTCGCCATCGTCGTGGTGCGCACCCAGACCGCTCGCTCGCCGGCGGCGAGGTCGAGCGGTGGCACGGTGCGGGGCGGCACGTCGCCGACGGTGCTGACGCGCGGCTGCACGAACCAGGCGGCGACGCCCGTGGCGACGGCGAGCACCGAGACCACGAGGAAGGGCCAGCCGATGTCGGGGGCGTCGTGCGCGTCGACGAGCCCGCGCTGCATGCCGAAGCTCCAGGTCGCGCCGCCGACGATCAGCACGTTGGTGCCGATCGACAGGGCACCGAGCAGTCGCAGCATGGCGCCCCACTGGCCGCCGCGCGTGCCGGTGAGCATGATGCCGGTGAAGAGCGCGACGAGGCCGAAGCCGAGTGCGGCGGTGCCGAGCGGAACCGACCACGCGGGGCCGAACCCGTCGGGCCCGCTGCCGCCCCAGTGCGTGGCGACCGTCGCGGGCACCTCGGGCAGCCACGCGAGCATGAGGCCGACGCCGACGAGGGTGAATGCCGCGGGCAGGATGCTGCCCACGAGCAGGAAGCGGCGGCGAGCGGTGCGGACGGCGGCGGGAACGGTCATCGGTTCGGTCATCGGTAGGTCTCCTTGACGAGGGCTGCGAGGGTGTCGGCGCCGAGGCCGAGCGCGCGTGCGCGCTCGACGAGGGCGGTGATGTCGTGGTGCAGGTGGGCGAGGGGTTCGACGGCGTCGGTTGCGACGGCGCTGCGGCCGCGGCGCATGTCGACGAGCCCCTCGTCGCGAAGCATTTGGTAAGCGCGCAGCACGGTGTGCACGTTGACGCCGAGTGCGGCAGCGACATCGCGGGCCGAGGGCAGGCGATCGCCGGCGCGCAGCCGGCCGGCCGCGGCATCGGCGTGCACCGAGGCGGCGATCTGGGCGAAGATCGGCGTATCGCTCGCGGGGTCGACCCGGATCAGCATCGGCACTCCTTCTCTACTGTTCTATTCATACTAGAACAGTTATGGATGCCGCTGCACTCCGCTCTCATCGGCTTCCCAGAGTTTGAGAGGGTTCCTCACAAAATCGCGTGATGGGGTGTGAAGTCCCCCCTCCGTTTCACCTACCCGGAATCCCGCCTGTGCATCTCCCCTTCTTCTCGCGCGCCGTCGAGCCCGCCGATCTTCCCGCCCGCCGACGTTCCACCTACCGCGAGCCCGCGTCGGCCGCTGTCGAGGGTGCGCCGACGGGTGCGGTCTCGACCGCGGTCGTGGCCGGGCCCGAGCGCAATGCCGAGCACCACGCGCGCCATCGCGCCGATCGCGTGCCGAACCGGCGACCGTCGAGCGGCGCGCCTCGCCGATTCATGGCGCTCGGCTGCGCGAGTGCGATTCTGAGTGTCAGCGCGTTCGGCGCGGTCGCCGCGGCATCCGCCGATGACGTCTCGATGCTCGCGGCGGCCCGGCATTCGACCTCGACCTCAGGCGCGTCGGCGTCGGCCTCGGCCTCGGGCGACGGGGACGTGCTCATGCCGCCGCTCGCGATCGCGAAGCGTCCGACGGTGACGAGCGGGCTCTCGACGGCCGCCGCGCCGTTCACCGGCGGCACCCAGGTCACCGTCACGGGGGAGGCGCTCGACCAGGTCGGCCAGGTCGTGGTCGGCGGCGTCGCGGCACCGATCGTCGCCGCTGCGCCCGAGCAGTTGACCTTCCAGGTGCCGGCGGTCGCCGACACTTCGCTCGGCGACGTGCCGGTCGCGTTCACGGATGCCTCGGGCTCGCCGATCGCCGTCGCCGCACCCGGCACCGCGACGGTCGCAGGCGCGGCCGCGCCCGCCTCGCTCGCGGCGCAGCTCACCGAGATCGACGAGGCCGCGGCGCACGCGTCGTCCACGTCGCTCACGCTGACGTACACCTCGAACCCCGCGATCGACGCGCAAGTGGGCTATGTGCTCGCTTACTGGAGTGGTTACAACACAGCCCAGTACACCGTCTTGAGCGGTGTCGACTGCGCGAACTTCGCGAGCCAGTCGCTCGTCGCCCGCGGCTGGGCGATGGACGCGGGCTGGTACTACGACCAGGCGACCGGCGCGATGTCGCCGAGCTGGTCGAGCTCGACCGCCATGCGCGACTGGCTGTACAGCCGCCCCGACCTCGCGACGCCGCTCGACGACTCGCAGCGCGGGCTCGTGAAGGTCGGCGACATCGCCCAGTTCGACTGGGACGGCTCGGGCGACCGCGACCACACGGCCGTCGTCACCCGGGTCGACCGAGGCGCCGCCGGCACGACGGTCTGGGTCGGCGGTCACACGAAAGACATCGACTACTGGAACGTCGACGAGGCGCTCGCCTCGGGCGGCGGCAGCGTCACCTACTTCTCACTGAAGTAGCGCTTCTCACTGAAGTAGCGCCGCGTCGACGATCGCCTTCGCCTCGGCCTGCACGGCCCGCAGGTGCTCGGGCCCCTGGAACGACTCGGCGTAGATCTTGTACACGTCCTCGGTGCCGCTCGGGCGCGCCGCGAACCACGCGTTCTCGGTCGTCACCTTGACGCCGCCGATCGCCGCGCCGTTGCCTGGCGCGTGCGAGAGCTTCGCCGTGATCGGTTCGCCCGCGAGTTCGGTGGCCGAGATGGCGTCGCCGTCGAGCTTGGCCAGCACCGCCTTCTGGGCGACGGATGCCGCGGCATCCGTTCGCTCGTATGCGGGATCTCCGAAGCGCTCGACGAGGTCGGCGTAGAGCTCCGACGGCGACCGCCCCGTGACCGCGCGGATCTCCGACGCGAGCAGGCACAGCAGGATGCCGTCTTTGTCGGTCGTCCACACGGTGCCGTCGAAGCGCAGGAACGACGCGCCGGCGCTCTCCTCGCCGCCGAAGCCGACCGAGCCGTCGACGAGCCCGGGCACGAACCACTTGAAGCCGACCGGCACCTCCCAGAGGCGTCGCTCGAGCGCCGCGGCGACCCGGTCGATCATCGAGCTCGAGACGAGGGTCTTGCCGATCGCGGCATCCGCTCGCCATTGCGGCCGGTGCGTGAACAGGTACTCGATCGCGACCGCGAGGTAGTGGTTGGGGTTCATGAGGCCGCCGTCGGGCGTGACGATGCCGTGCCGGTCGGCGTCGGCATCGTTGCCGGTCAGGATGTCGTAGGCACCCGCGTTCGCGAGCACCGAGGCCATGGCGCTCGACGACGACGGGTCCATGCGGATCTTGCCGTCCCAGTCGAGCGTCATGAACGACCAGGTCGGGTCGACGCGCTCGTTCACGACCGTGAGGTCGAGTTCGTAGCGGTCGCGGATCGCGCCCCAGTACGAGACGGATGCGCCGCCGAGCGGGTCGGCGCCGATCTTCACGCCGGCCGAGCGGATCGCGTCGAAGTCGATGATGTTCGCGAGGTCGTCGACGTAGTTGCCGCGGAAGTCGTAGGTCTCGACGGCGCTCGGCTCGGCCTGCTTGACCTCGCGCAGTCCGCCCTCGATGAGTTCGTTGGCGCGTGCGGCGATCCAGCTCGTGGCGTCGGAGTCGGCGGGGCCGCCGTGCGGCGGGTTGTACTTGAAGCCGCCGTCGTGCGGCGGGTTGTGCGACGGCGTGATGACGATGCCGTCGGCCTCGCCCTCTGTACGTTTGGCCGGGTCGTTGTTCCACTTCAGGATGGCGTGCGAGAGCGCCGGGGTCGGAACATAGTCGTCGAACTCGTCGGCGAGCACGCGCACCCGGTTCGCGACGAGCACGTCGAGCGCGGTCGTCTGCGCCGGCGCGCTCAATGCGTGCGTGTCGGCGCCGATGAAGAGCGGGCCGGTGATGCCCTGCGAGGCGCGGTACTCGACGATCGCCTGCGTGATCGCGAGGATGTGGTCCTCGTTGAACGCGGTGTTGAACGCCGAGCCGCGGTGGCCCGAGGTGCCGAAGGCGACGCGCTGCTCGGGCACCGAGGCATCCGGATGCCGCTCGTAGTACGCCCTGACGAGCGCCTCCACGTCGATGAGGTCGGACTCGATGGCCGGGGTGCCTGCGCGCTCGTGCATGCCCCCAGTCTGGCACCGCGCGGCGGCTCACACGAGGGTGTGCACGGCGGTCGCGATCGAGAAGATCGCGAGGCCCGCGAGCGCCCCGACGACGGTGCCGTTGATGCGGATGAACTGCAGGTCGCGGCCCACCTGCAGCTCGAGCTTCTCGGTCGTCTCCCGCGGGTCCCACCGTTCGACGGTCTCGGTGATGACCCCGGCGATCTCGTGGCGGTAGTTGCGCACGACGTAGGCCGCGGCATCCGTCACCCAGGTGTCGACCTTCGCGGCGAGGCCCTCATCGGCGACGAGTCGCGCGCCCACTTCGACGACCGCCGCCGTCAGGCCGGCCCGCAGCTCGCTCGACGGGTCGGCGAGTGCGCCGTCGAGCGTCGCCTTCACCGAGGCCCACGCCTCGCCTGCGAATTCGCGCACGCGCGGGCTCTCGAGCAGCCCGGCCTTGAGGTGCTCGACCCGTGCGATCATCACCGGGTCGTGCTGCAGGTCGTCGGCGAGCTCGGCGAGGTAGCGGTCGATCGCGTAGCGCAGCGGGTGCCCCGGGTCGGCGCGCACGGCGCGCACGAACGCGAGCACCTCGCGTGCCGCGCGGTCGTCGACGAGCCGGTCGACGAATCCCGGCAGCCAGGGGGGCAGCCGGTCGGAGACCATGCTGCCGAACGCCTCGGGGTGCGCCTCGAGCCAGCCTTCGGCCTTCACGAGCACGGCGTCGACGGCGGCGCGCTGCTGGTCGGCGGCGACGAGCCGTGCGCCGACCCGGCCGATCGCCGGTCCCCACTCGGGTTCGAAGAGGTGGCGGCGGGCGAGTCGCTCGATCACGTCCTCGACGTCGTCGTCGCCGAGCAGGGTGAGCACGCCGCGTGCGGCGACGGATGCCTCGGAGGTCAGCCGCTCCGCATTGGCCGGCGCCCGGAGCCACCCACCGAGCCGGCGGGCGATGCCGATCGAGCGGAGCTTGCCGAGCACGACCTCGTCCGAGAGGAACTCGTGCTCGACGAAGGCGCCGAGGGTCGCGCCGATCTCGTTCTTGCGCCTCGGGATGATCGCCGTGTGCGGGATCGGAATGCCGAGCGGATGCCGGAACAGCGCCGTCACCGCGAACCAGTCGGCGATCGCACCGACCATGGCGCCCTCGGCCGCCGCCCGCACGTAGGCGAGCCACGGCACCTCGTCCTGCAGGGTGAACGACACCGCGAACACGACGGCCGCCGCGAGCAGCAGCCCCGTCGCGACGCGCTTCATCCGCCGCAGCGCCGCCGCCCGCTCGACGTCACTCGGCACGGCCCGGCGTTCCACCATCGTCGTCATGTGTCGACGCTAGCCGCTCCCCGCCCCCCGCCATGTTGCCCGTTCAGGGGATTTCCGGGACACGCCGTGCCGCCAGGCCCCGCGCGCGGCGTGTCGCCCGAATCCCCTGAACGAGCAACACAGCACGACGGGGGACGCGGGTGACGCGGGTGGGGGCGGTGGTGCGGGTTGCGGGTGGGGCGGCGCGAGGCGCATAGGCTGGCCTGATGACGGACGCCGCGCCCACACCGCCCGAGCAGACGTACTCCTACCTGGGGCCGGCGGGCACCTTCACCGAGGCGGCCCTCAAGCAGGTCGCCGCCGCGGTCGGCAAGCACTGGCGCCCGGTCAACAACGTCGGCGAGGCGTTGGCGGATGTCACGAGCGGGCGCTCGACCGCCGCGATGATCGCGATCGAGAACTCGATCGACGGCGGCGTCTCGGCCACGCAGGACGCGCTCGCCACGGTCTCGGGCCTGCGCATCCTCGGCGAGTACCTCGTGCCGGTGAACTTCGTGCTCGTGGCCCGGCCCGGCACCGCGCTCGCCGACGTGCGGGTCATCAACGCCCACCCCGTCGCCTACGCCCAGTCGCGCGGCTGGCTCGAGCGCGAACTGCCCGACCACGGGCACATTCCCGCGACGAGCAATGTGGCGGCCGCGGCATCCCTCTTCGAAGGCAGCCAGGCCGACGCGGCCGTCGCGCCGCCCGGCATCACCGACCATCTCGACGTCGAGGTGCTCGCCCGCGACATCGGCGACAACCCCAACGCCGTCACGCGCTTCGTGCTCGTCAGCCGCTCGCGCGAACTGCCCGAGCCCACCGGCGCCGACAAGACGAGCCTCATCGTCGAGCTGCCCGACGACGAGCCCGGCGCCCTGCTCGCGATGCTCGAGCAGTTCTCGACGCGGGGTGTGAATCTCTCGCTCATCCAGTCGCGGCCGATCGGCGACGCCCTCGGCCGCTATCGCTTCGTGGTCGACGTCGACGGCCACATCTTCGACGAGCGCGTCGCCGACGCGCTGCTCGGCCTGCGCCGCACGAGCCCGAAGGTCATCTTCCTCGGTTCGTATCCTCGGGCCGACGAGCAGGCGGTCGCCTACCACTCGAAGTACGATGACGGCATCTTCATCGAGGCGCGCGACTGGTTGCGCGGCCTCTTGAGCGGCGAGCCCGACTGATCGGGCGGCCCCGACCCGAGGAGTCTTGTGAGCGACGGCGCCACGACCGGTATCGATCCGCGGTTCGATCCGCGCTACCAGCGGGGGTACGCCGGGCACGGTTCAGATACAGGTGAGCCGGATGCCGCGGCGCCGCCGGTGCGGGAGGCATCGAAGCCGGCACGGGTTCCCGAGCCGCCGGCATCGGTGCTCGCACAGGTTTCTGCCGCGACCGACCCCGCCGCCGATTCTCCGGCGACGGTCGAGACCCCTCGATCGGTCCCCGGCCTCGCCGATGCCGATGCCGATCCCGGTCCCGGCGCGATCGCCCGCGACGAGCCGGTGTTCGAGCTCGACGCGAACGGAGGAGGCGAGCCGGAGTCGCATGACGTGCGGTGGTGGTTCGCGGCGGCGTGGGCGGTGCTGGGCATCTCGGTGGTGATCGGCATCGCGGTGACGTGGGCGGTCAACTCCGACCCCGCCACGTATACCGGTATCGACTCCAACGACCTGCTGCGCCAGATGTCGTGGGTGGTCGCCCCGAACCTCGTGCGCTTCGGCCTGATCGGAACGGTCGGCCTGACGGTGTGGATCGGCGTGCGTCAGGTGCGGGCGCAGCGCGCTCGGGTCGCGATCGACGCGGGCGACGCCGGCGACGCCGCCGAGCTGTCGCCGCAGCCCTCGCCGCACCGCCTGTTGCCGCGGGTGCGCGCGGTCCCGGCGCTCTTCGGCTTGATCGGCGCGGGGGTCGTCGTGTTCATCTGGTGGGCGGGCGTCTCGAGCGACCGCGACGTCTTCAACTACGGTGTGACACCGCGCGAGGAGCAGCTGAGTGCGATGGCGGTGGTCCAGACCGCGGGGTCGGTGGTCGGTCCGGCGACCGAGACCGCGCTGTGGTCGGTCTTCGGGATCATCGTGCTCGGGGCATCCGCGGCGATCGCGCGGCGCGAAGACCGGGCTGCAGCTCTCAGCGCGGCACGCGCACGATCAGCGCCGACGGATCGACCGTGAACCGCGCCGCGGTGACGAGCCCGAACTCGTCGCCGTCGATCTCGAACTCCTCGGCGTCGCCCTCGATCTCGAGCTCGACCGCACGGCCGCGCAGGTAGACGATCTCGCTGCGCCGGTTGCCGCCCGTGAGGTCGAGGAACTGCCTACCGAGCGCGGACTTCCGCAGCACTCGGTTCTCCCACGTGACCTTGCGCCAGATGAGCAGCCAGCCGAAGAGGTTGCGCGGCGCGAGCACCACCACGTCGAGCTTTCCGTCGTCGATCTCGGCGTCGGGGATCAGCTCGATGTTGCCGGGCAGGTAGCCGAGGTTCGCGACGAGAATGCTCGAGACCTTCGAGCGGTGGTGGCGTCCGCTGTCGACCCGGTGCACGACCCGGTAGGGCTTCGAGGCGGGCAGCGCCCGCAGGCCGGCGTCGACGTAGGCGAGCCAGCCGACGCGCTTCTTCAGGTCGGGGTTGGTGTTCGAGATCATCGCGGCGTCGATGCCGATGCCGCTCATCACGAGAGAGACGTGGGTCTCGTCGCTGCCGTCGGCGCGGCTGACGTCGGCCACGATGACGTCGACGGCGCGGTCGAGCCCTGCAAAGGCGAGCACGACGGCGTCGCCCTGGTCGTTGACGGGGATCTCGAGGTTGCGGGCGAAGAGGTTGCCGGTGCCGATCGGCACGAGTCCGAGCGGAACCCCGGTGCCGCGAAGCGTCGCAGCGACCGAGCGCACGGTGCCGTCGCCACCCGCGGCGATCACGAGGTCGACGCCGGCTTCGAGGGCCTCGCGCGCCATGCCCTTGCCGGGGTCGTCGGCCGTGGTCTCGATCCAGAGCGACGGGGCGAAGTGCTGTCGCGCCTCGGCCGCGGCGACGGCGGCGCGCAGGGTGTCGACGCCCTGCTTGGTGGGGTTGAAGATCACCGCTGCGCGCGGGCGTGAGCCCGCGGCATCCGTGGCCCCGTGCTGGTCTGCCGTCACGCAGCCAACGGTATTGCATCGCGCAGGGAATTCACCCGAGACACCAGCGACCGCGGGAGAGCCGGAACCGCAGATCAGCCGGTCGGATGCCGCGGCTAGACTTGCTCGGGTGATCGATCCCGTGCTGCTCCGCGAGAACCCCGACCTCATCAAGCGCTCGCAAGAGCTCCGCGGCGAGTCCGTGGGGCTCGTCGACGCGGCCGTCGAGGCCGATGCCGCGCGGCGCATCGCGATCACGGTCTTCGAGGCGCTCCGCGCCGAGCAGAACGCCTTCGGCAAGCAGGTCGCGCAGGCCCCGAAAGAGGCCAAGGCCGCCCTCGTCGCCGAGGCGAAAGAGCTCGCCGCGCGCGTGAAGGCCGCCAACCAGGCCGCGAGCGACGCCGAGGCCGAGTTCACGCTCGCCGTGCAGCGGCTCGGCAACGTCGTCATCGACGGCGTGCCGGCGGGCGGCGAAGACGACTTCATCGTGCTGCGCGAGGTCGGCGAGATCCCTGCATTCGAGTTCGAGCCGCGCGACCACCTCGAGATCGGCGAGCTGCTCGACGCGATCGACATGCAGCGCGGCGCGAAGGTCTCGGGCGCGCGCTTCCACTACCTCAAGGGCATCGGCGCCCGCCTCGAGATCGCACTCATGAACATGGGCCTCGACCGCGCGATCGCGGCGGGCTTCACCCCGCTCATCACGCCCACGCTCGTGCGGCCCGAGATCATGCAGGGCACCGGGTTCCTCGGCGCCCACTCCGACGAGGTCTACTACCTGCCCGAGCAGGAGCTCTACCTCACGGGCACGAGCGAGGTCGCGCTCGCCGGCTACCACGCCGACGAGATCATCGACGTCTCGAAGGGCCCCATCCGCTACGCCGGCTGGTCGACGTGCTACCGCAGCGAGGCCGGCAGCCACGGCAAAGACACCCGCGGCATCATCCGCGTGCACCAGTTCAACAAGCTCGAGATGTTCACCTACATCGACCCGGCCGACGCCGAGGCCGAGCACGAGCGCCTGCTCGGCTGGCAAGAGGGAATGCTGCAAGACCTCGGCCTCACGTATCGGGTGATCGACACCGCCGCCGGCGACCTCGGCTCGAGTGCGGCCCGCAAGTACGACGTCGAGGCGTGGGTGCCGACGCAGAACGCGTACCGCGAGCTCACCTCCACCTCGAACTGCACGACGTTCCAGGCGCGCCGCCTCGACATCCGCCACCGCACCGAGAGCGGCAAGACGGCCCCGGTCGCGACGCTCAACGGCACGCTCGCCACGACCAGGTGGCTCGTCGCCATTCTCGAGACGCACCAGCAGGCCGACGGTTCGGTCGTCGTGCCCGAGGCGCTTCGCGGCTACCTCGGCGGCCTCGAGGTGCTCGAGCCGACGGCGGCGCAGTGAGTGCCGACCGTCGGTCGAGTAGCGACGAAGGAGCGTATCGAGACCAGGTGGCAGGGTCTCGATACGGCGCTGGCGCGCCTACTCGACCAGCGACAACGGATGCACAGTGGTTCGTCGCGCTCGACGTCGACGGCACGATCATGCACGAAGACGGATCGATCGACGCGGCGGTCGTCGACGCCGTGGCATCCGCTCGCGACCGCGGCCATGTCGTGACGATCGCGACGGGTCGCTCGTGGGCCGGCACCGCGCCGGTGCTCGACCGCCTGGGCCTGCGCCCCGAGTACGTCGTGTGCTCCAACGGCGCCGTCACGATGCAGCGCGACGACTCCGCGCCCGACGGCTATGTGCGGCGCCACGTCGAGACCTTCGACCCGACACTCGTGCTCGAGCGCATCCGCGGGTTCCTGCCGGCGGGCAAGTTCATGGTCGAGCTGCCCGACGGCTACCGCCTCTACACCGAGGGCATGACCGAGTGGAATCTCGACAACGCCCGCGAGGTGCGCTTCGAGGAGCTGCTCGACCAGCGCGCCACCCGCGTCGTCGTGACGAGCCTCGAGCACGGGCTCGACGAGTTCTTCGGCATCGTCGACCAGATGGGCCTGCACCACGTCAGCTACGCCATCGGCTGGACGGCCTGGCTCGACATCGCCCCCGACGGCGTCAACAAGGCGACCGCGCTCGAACGCGTCCGCGGCTGGCTCGACCTTCCGGCCGGCCGCGTGTTCGCCGCCGGCGACGGGCGCAACGACCTCGAGATGTTCGCGTGGGCGCGCGCGGCCGGCCGCGCCGTCGCGATGGGCCAAGCTCCCGACGAGGTGCGCGACGCCGCGAACGAGGTCTGCGGTTCGATCGACGACGCCGGTCTCGCGGCGGCGCTCGACTCGCTGCCCTGAGCCGAACCTGACACGCCAGGTGGCGCGTGACGTTGGGCATGCTCCGAGGCCGCCAGCATAGAATCGGCCCAGTCAGAGGGGTGCGATGAGCGAAACGGGCGAGCAGCTTCGGGATGCCGCTGGGCAGGCGGGTTCTCTCGAGGTGCCGCGTCACGGGCGGATGCCACGGCGCAGCGCCGTCTCGACGTACCTGAAGCTCGCGGCATCCGTCGTCGCCGTGCTCGCGGTGAGTGCGGCGTCCGTCGTCGCATATGCCGCCGTCGACCTGGTGCAATCGGTCAAGCCCGGCACCGAGCTCGCGAGCGAGCACCTGCTCGACGATGTGCCCGACATCGGCGCGATGGACGGCGGTCTCAACTTCTTGCTCGTCGGCAGCGACAAGCGGCCCGAGAGCGGTGCGTTCGGCGACCCCGAAGAGGACTCGGCCGAACTCAACGACGTCACGATGCTGCTGCACATCTCGCAGGATCACTCGCACGTCGAGGTCGTGAGCTTTCCCCGCGACATGATCGTGTCGGTGCCCGAGTGCCCCGACCCCGAAGACCCCGAGGGCGAGCCCCTCTCGGCGATGTCGGGCGTGAAGATCAACACGCTGCTCGAGCACGGCGGCATCGGCTGCATCGCCCGCACCGTCGAGCAGCTCACCGGGCTGCAGGTGCCGGTCGGCGGCATCGTCGAGTTCGACGGCGTCGCGGCGCTCGCCACGGCCGTCGGCGGCGTCGAGGTCTGCCTCGCGGACCGCATCGACGACGACTACTCGGGGCTGCACCTCGACGCGGGAACCCACGCGATCTCGGGGTACGACGCGCTCGCCTTCCTGCGCTCCCGGCACGGCGTCGGCGACGGCAGCGACCTCGGCCGCATCTCGAACCAGCAGACCTTCCTCGCCTCGCTCATGCGCACCCTGCAGTCCGGCGGCACCCTGAGCGACCCGACGAAGCTCTACTCGATCGCGAAGGCCGTCACCTCGAACATGAGCCTGTCGCCCGCGTTGCAGGATCCGACTCGGCTCATCGAGATCGCCCGGGCGGTGCAAGACGTCGACCTGTCGAAGGTCGCATTCATCCAGTACCCGACCGGGTACAACGACGACCGATCCGCGGTCGTGCCCTCCGATTCAGCGGCGCAGCTCAACGCCGACCTCCAGGCCGACCGGCCGGTGGCCATCGATCCGAACGCCACCGGCAACACCGAGTTCGGCACGGCACCAGACGCGACGGCGCCTGCCCCCGACGTGCCCGCATCGTCCGACCCGGCCGCGCCCGCGGCATCCGACACGCCTGAAGCACCCACCGTGCTGCCCGGCGACGTCACCGGTCAGAGCGCGGCGGAAGTGCGCTGCTCGACGGCCAATGACGGGTGAGAGCCTCCGTTTCAGCACCTGTTCAGGCTGGGCTGCGAGTCTGTTCCGAAGACGTTTCGGCGAGATGTCCGCGGCAGCCCTGTCTCGGAATGAAGTCTTGACGGAGCATGCTTCGGCTGGATGTCCGAGACAGCCCTGTCTCGGAATGAAGTCTTGACGGAGCATGCTTCGGCTGGATGTCCGCGGCAGCCCTGTCTCGGAATGAAGTCTTGACGGAGCATGCTTCGGCTAGAATCGGGGCCTGTCCGCACGATCCCCACTCTTCGGAGTGTCGTGCGGGTTTGGAGGGCTGTCCGAGCGGCCGATGGAGCTGGTCTTGAAAACCAGTGGGCAGCAATGCCTCGTGGGTTCGAATCCCACGCCCTCCGCACATCACGACACGGCCCCCGCCCGACACGAGAGGACCCAGGTGCCAGAAGAGTTGCGCAGCAGCGCCCGCCGTTCCGCGGCCTCCGTGCCCATCGTTCGACACGGCCGTCTCAAGCGACGTTCCGTGTGGCGCACGGTCGCGAAGATCACCGCCTCGGTCGCAGCCGTGACGCTCGTCTCGGGCATCTCCATCGCCGCGTACGCCGCCTGGGATCTCGCCGAGACCGTACAGCCCACCGTCACGCTCGGCAACGAAGACGTGCTCGAGGGGGTGCCCGACGTCGGTGCGATGGAGGGCGGCATCAACATCCTGATCGTCGGCAGCGACAGCCGTCAGGGCCAGGGCATGGCGTTCGGCGACCCCGAAGAAGAGACCGCCGTGCTCAACGACGTCACGATGCTGCTGCACATCTCGCAGGATCACTCGAACGCCTCGGTCGTGAGCTTTCCGCGCGACATGCTCGTCGACGTGCCGGAGTGCGACGACCCCGACGACCCCGAAGAGCCGTTCTCGGAGCTCTACGGCGTGAAGATCAACTCGGTGCTGTCGCACGGCGGTCTCAGCTGCGTCGTGAAGACCGTCGAGAGTGAACTCGGCATCCAGATCCCCTTCGCGGGTGTCGTGCAGTTCTTGGGGGTGGCCGGTATCTCCGAAGCCGTCGGCGGTGTCGACGTCTGCGTGGCCGAGCCCATCGAAGACGAGTACACCGGCACCTTCCTCGACGCCGGCACGCACAGTCTCTCGGGCATGGCTGCGCTGCAGTTCCTGCGCACGAGGCACGGCGTCGGCGACGGCAGCGACCTGGCCCGCATCTCGAACCAGCAGGTCTTCCTCTCCGCGCTCGCCCGCACGTTGCAGTCGAACGGCACGCTGGCCGACCCTGTGAAGCTCTACGGCATCGCGAAGGCCGCGCTCGCCAACATGCAGCTGTCCGACAAACTCGCCGACCCGACCTTCATGGTGTCGATCGCGAAGGCGGTCAAAGACACTGATCTCGCGAAGATCGCCTTCATCCAGTACCCGACCGCGTACGTCGATGGCGGCGCCGTCGCGCCGACCGACTCGGCCGAGTACGTCAGAACGGCACTGCAGAACGATCTGCCCGTGACGTTCGACGCCGCGGCGCAGGATTCGGCGTTCGCGTCGGCGGGCGACCCCAATGCGCTGCCGCCGGCTGATGCGCCGGTCGCCGAGACTCCGGTCGACCCGGCTGCGCCCGCCGACCCTGCAGCCCCCGCGCCGACGGTCGAGGCGCTGCCGAGCGACATCACCGGTCAGACCGCCGCCGAGACGCGCTGCTCGGCCGGCCGCACGCTCGACGAGCAGTAGCGTTCGCGCGATCCGCTCCGGCTCACGCGCTGACCCTTCGACCCCTGGTCGGGCGCCCGAGCCCCCTACCGCACCCCGTGAACGCTCGGGACACCCCCCGATGCCGACCATCGCACCTCGCTCGTACCGTGGGACTCGTAACCGACAACAGGGCGTGAGAGCGTCCGGGGAAGCGAAGGAACACACTCATGGCTTTCGATGACAACAACGTGTGGTCTCGAGTCCGCGACTCGTTCAACGTGAACGTGGTGCCGATCACCGACAACAACGTCGACTCGCTCAACGACAACAATGTCGACTCGCTGAACGACAACAACGTCGATTCGCTGAACGACAACAACGTCGACTCGCTCAACGACAACAACCTGGACTCGTTCAACGACACCGACTCGTTCAACGACACCGATTCGAACAACGACAACTCGACCAACGACTCGTACAACGACAACTCGGACAACTCCGACAACTCGGACAACTCCGACAACTCCGACAACTCGATCCACGACTCGGGCAACACGACACTGAACGACCACTCGATCAACGCGGGTGTTCGGCAGTACAACGTGGGCTTCGACGACCTCAACATCATCGCCGGTGGCGGCGGTGCTGCTGCAGCTGCTGCTGGCGGCGGCTGGGGCGGCGGCGACACCGAGGTGAACATCGACAACCGCTCGACGGTGGTCGACCAGTCGGTCAACCAGAACATCGTGGCCAGCGGCGGCGCCGGAGCTGCCGGAGTGGCGGTCGCGGACGCGTCCGGTGGCGACGGCAGCGGCGGCAGCGGCGGCACGGGAACCGGTGGCGCCGGTACCGGTGGCGCGGGCGGCACCGGTGGCGCGAACCTCGGTCTGGGCACCGGCTCAGCCGGTACCGGTGGTGCCGGTGGTGCCGGCGGCCTCGGCGGCCTCAGCTCCGGCGGTGACGGCGGTGCCGGCGGCGCGGGCACGGGCGGCTCGGGCAGCGCAGACGGCGACGGCGGCGCGGCCGGCAACGGCGGCAGCGGCTCCGGCGGTCTGGGCGACGGCGGTGCCGGCGGTGACAGCGATGGCGGCGAAGGCGGCAACGTCGGAGCCATCGGCGGCGACGGCGGCGGCGGCAACGTGATGCAGTCGTTCGAGAACGAGGCGAACGTCGCCTCGGGTGACGGCTCGGTCGCTGCGGGTCACAACGCATGGGTCGACAACTCGAGCACCGACATCTCGGTCGGCGACGTCTCGATCGGCAACACGATCGACTCGTACAACACCGAATGGGACGTCGACGTCGACATCGAGGATTCGTTCAACGACTACTCGACCGACGTGGATGTGGACGTCGACAACGCCAACATCCTGAGCCCCGACGCCGTCGCCGTACAGGTCGACGACATCACGCTCTGAGGCTGTTGCAGTTCTGCCCGGTCGCCCGCTCGGGCGGCCGGGCACACCCCCATCCGGTCGCGTGATCTGCAATGCTGACTGAAGTTCCCCCACAGGTCTGAAGGTGTCCGAATGTCCAGTGACGAGGCCCCGAGCGGCCAGAGCGCCGACGGGTTCGACGACGGGCTCGCCGAAGGGTTCGACGAGGCGGGGCTCGACGACGGCATGTGGGAGGCCGATCCCGACCCGGTCTCCGACCCGGCCGCGGCGAACCTCTTCACCGCCGAGATCGAGCACGTCGATGCATCCGACTGGGATGTCGACGCCGCGCTCATCTGGGGTGACGACATCGACGACCTCGATGTCGACGGGGGCCTCGACGGGGGACTCGGCGGGGGCGCGGGACTCGACTTCCCGCTCTGAACGGCTCGGAAGCGGGGCGCATCGGGGCGGGTGCGGTCGATCCCGCCTTCTGTCACGATGGAGAGACGAGGGATCCGTGCCGGACGCAGTCAACACCGAGGAGTCTGCAGTGGTCGAGGGCGAGCACACGGCGATGATGGAGGTCGTCCGCGATGTCGGGCGGCTCGCCGCCGCTTCGGGTCGCGCCGACCTGGCCGGGCGCATCGAACAGACGCAGGCCCGGCTCGCCGATCCCGACATCCGAGTCATCGTGGTGGGCGAGTTCAAGCAGGGCAAGAGCAAGCTCATCAACGCACTCGTGAACGCGCCGGCCTGCCCCGTCGACGACGACATCGCGACGAGCGTGCCGACGGCCGTGGGGTACGCCGACGAGCCGTCGGCATGGGTGCTCGAGCAGCACGTCGACCCGGCGACGGGCGCGACCACCGTCGAACGCAAGCAGATCCCGCTCGAGGAGATCTCCGAGTTCGTGTCGGAGCGAGGCAATCCGCGCAATGAGCGGCGCATCGTGTCGGCCGAGGTGCTGGTGCCGCGCGAGATCCTCAAGGGCGGGTTGAAGCTCGTCGACTCGCCCGGCGTGGGCGGCATGGAGTCGTCCAACGCGCTCGCGACCCTGTCGGCACTGTCGACGGCGCACGCCGTGCTGCTGGTGTCGGATGCCTCGCAGGAGTACACCGAGCCCGAGGTGCAGTTCCTCAAGCACGCGATGCGCATCTCGCCGAACGTGGCCGCCGTGCTCGCCAAGACCGACCTCTACCCCTCGTGGCGCGAGATCGAGCGGATCGACCGGGGCCACCTCCGCGCCGCCGGCGACGTGCCGATGTTCTCGGTCTCGAGTGATCTGCGTCTGCTCGCCGCCGAACTGCGCGACAGCACCATGAACGAGGAGTCGGGCTTCCCGGCGCTCGTCGCGCACCTGCGCCGCGAGGTGCTCGGCCGCGCCGAGGTGATCCACGAGCGCAGCGCCGTGCACGACCTCGTCTCGGTGGTCGACCAGCTCACGATCTCGCTGCGTTCCGAGCTGAATGCGATCCTGCACCCCGAGGACACCCCCCGCATGATCGCCCAGCTGGAGGCGGCGAAGGCGCGCGCCGACGAGTTCCGCGGGCGGTCGTCGCGCTGGCAGGTGACGCTCACCGACGGTGTCGCCGACCTCATCGCCGACATGGAGCACGACCTGCGCGATCGGTTGCGCAAGGTGCAGCGCGAGGCCGAGGAGGCGATCGACGAGGGCGATCCCGGACCGATCTGGGATCAGATCACCGAATGGCTCGACCAGCGGGTGACGAGCGCGGTCTCAGAGACCTTCGTGTGGACGGATGAGCGCTCGCGCTGGCTGTCCGAGGAGGTGGCCGAGCTGTTCAGCGCCGGGGAGGCTGCGCTCCCGGCGATCGACGTCGGCGACACCCAGGGCCTGCTCGACCCGGTCGAGGGCATCGCCGAGCTCGACTCGGGCCGCCTCGGCGCCGGCGAGCGGATCTACATCGGCGTGCGCGGGTCGTACGGCGGCGTGCTCATGGTGGGCCTCGCCACGGGACTCATCGGGCTCTCCCTGATCAACCCGCTGTCGCTGCTGGCCGGCGTGCTGGTGGGTCGGCGTGCCTACCGCGAGGACATGAGCTCACGGCTGACCCGTCGCAAGCATGAGGCCAAGGGCCACGTGCGCCGTTACATCGACGAGGTCACCTTCCAGGTCGGCAAGCAGCTCAAGGACCGGTTGCGGCTCGTGCAGCGCGCCGCTCGCGACCATTTCGGGGCGATGGCCGAAGAGCTGCACCGCTCGCTGTCGGAGGCGCTCATGACGGCGAAGCAGACCGCGACGACCTACACCTCCAAGCGCGACCAGCGGGTGGCACAGCTGCAGGCCCAGATCCGTCAACTCGAGACGCTCCGGGCCGAGATCCCCGAGCTTCCGCCGATGCGCGCCGAGACCGTTCAGCGATGACGGTTCGAGCGGGGGACGACGCAGCGGGCCTGCTGCGCATCGCGCGCGCCGTGTACGACGACGACCCGGCCGCGACGGCCTCGATCGAGGAACTCGAGCGGCGCCTGCGCGAACCCCTGCGGTTGGCCGTCGCCGGCATGGTGAAGGCGGGCAAGTCGACGCTCTTGAACGCCCTGCTCGGCGAGCAGATCGCCCCGACGGATGCCGGTGAGTGCACGCGGGTCGTCACCTGGTACCGCTACTCGGCGACCCCGACGGTCACACTCCACCCGAAGGAGGGCGAACCCCGGCGGCTGCCGGTGCGACGCGAAGACGGGCGACTGGTGCTCGACCTGGGCGGCACACCCGCCGAGGAGGTGGGATGGATCGACGTCGGGTGGCCGCTCGGCGGCCTGAAGTCGATGATCCTCATCGATACGCCAGGCATCGCATCCCTGTCGGAGGACGTCTCTGCGCGGGCGACCCGGTTCCTCACCCCCGATGAGGCGCCGTCGTCGGCCGACGCCGTGGTCTACCTCATGCGGCATCTGCACGCCTCGGACGTCAAGTTCCTCGAGGCCTTCCGCGACACCGCGGCCGGAGCGGCGCAGACGGTCTGCGCGGTCGGTGTGCTCTCGCGCGCAGACGAGATCGGTTCCGGCCGCATCGACTCCCTGCTGTCGGCCGGCAAGGTGGCTCGGCGGTACGAACTCGACGGCGAGCTGGCCTCGCTCGTGCTGGGAGTGATCCCGGTGGCGGGGCTCGTCGCCGAAGGGGCTCGCACGCTCCGCGAGCACGAGTACACGGCCTTCTGCGAGCTCGCGGGGCTCGAACGCGACGACCGCGAACGCCTCCTCGTGTCGGCCGACCGGTTCACCGGGGCATCCGATGCCACCGATCTGAGCCCGGCCGAGCGCCGGAGCCTGCTCGGCCGGTTCGGGCTGTTCGGCGTACGACTGGCCACCGCCCTCATCCGCGGCGGCGCCGCGACCTCGTCGGACCTGTCGGAGCAACTGGTGCAGCAGAGCGGATTGATCGAGCTGCAGCAGTTCGTGCGGGATCAGTTCCGCACACGCGCATCGACCCTCAAGGTGCGCGGCGTGCTGCTCGAGCTCGATGCGATCATCCGCGAGCATCCGCGCGACGGGGTCGAAGAACTCCGCGGCGGCATCGAGCGCATCACCGCCGGCGCGCACGCACTGCGAGAACTCTCGCTGATGGCGGTCGCGAGATCGGAGGGGCTGCCGCTGGCCGAACAGGATGCCGCGCAGGCGCAGACGATCGTCGGGGCGAAGGGCACTCCGGCTCGGGTGCGTGTGGGTCTGGCGGAAACCGCAGGGGACGACGAGGTGCGTGAACGCGTGGGCGCACTCCTCGTGCACTGGCGCCGACTGGGCGAGTCTCCGCTGACCGACCGGGCGGCCGTGAACGTGTGCCGGGTCGTGGTGCGCAGCCTCGAGCAGATCGCGTCAGAATTCGGGTCTGCGTCAGAACTCGGGTCCGCGGCGGATGTCGTGCTGCCGGGCGGACCAGGCGATGGCGCTCGGCAGCACGCTCGCGAGCAGCGCGAGCAGCACGAGCCCGCACTGGGCGGCTAGCAGGAGCCGCACGGGTTGGCCGCGCTCGCCGATCGCCACGAGCTCCGCCGACAGCAGCAGCAGGAGCACCTGCACCACCAGCGTGGCGAGCTGCCACCAGCGCACTTTGGGGCGCCGGCTCATGAACGACACCAGCAGCGTGATCTGCGTGAGGAGCGCTGCCACCATCACGCCGAACACGATCCAGAACACGACCTCGGCGGCGGTCTCGTACGTCTGTTCGGCGCGTCCGTCGCCGACACCGCGCACGACATCGGCGATCAGGGGCAGCTGGGTGCGACGGATGACGAAGAAGTACACCACCGTGAACCCGCCGACGGCGAAACTGATGATCCAGAGGAACTGGCTCGCCCGCACCGAGAACGGCGGGGTCAGCTTCACGAGCACGGGCGCCGCGTTGGGGTTCGCGACGGGAGGGCGTTCCGGCGCCGCGCGCCCGCGCCCCGTGGTGATCGCCGGATTCACCGCCGGTGCGCCGGCGCGTGGATTCGTCTGTTCGGTCACGGAGCCGGGGTCACTGCTCCTCGGCCGCGTCTTCGGGATACGGCTCGGGCTCGGGTGCCGTGAGCGGCTCGCTCGTGTCGTACGAATCCGCAGCGGTCAGGTCGGCCATCAGTGCGTCCGGCTGCGCGTCCTCGACGGGCGCGGGCTGCTCGGGCGCCGGGGCATCCGTCGTCAGGCTCTCGGCCACCGCACCGACGGCCACCGCCTCGATGGGCGCAGCCTCGACCGGCGCAGCCTCGACCGGTGCAGCGTCGTCGGGTGCATCGTCCGCGGCATCCGTCGTGGTGGTGTTGCCCGAGCCGATGGTGTTGCCCACCGAGATGTCCCCGGTCGTGATGGTGGTGTCGGAGTCGTCGACCGTGGCGTCGTCGCCCGCGGCGACGGCGTCGTCTCCCGAGGCCACGACAGCGTCTTGATCGAAGATCTGCGTCACGTCGCCATCGGCCCAGATGTTCTGATTGACCGACTGGTCGATGAGCGTCGTGCGGTTGTCGATCGTCGTGAACTGGTTGATGATGCGGTTGATCTCGTTGATCACCTCGTCGGGTTCGTCGGGCGTCACGGGCGTCGTTCCCGGCGGCTTCGGGGTGACGGCCGCGTTGTCGACGATCACCGGTGCCACCGCCTTCACGTCTGCACCGCAGACGTTCTGGAGGCCGTGATCGGCGAGCACGGCCTGCGGAGACGAGTGGAACTCCTCGACCGCGGCCGGGTCGCGTAGAAGACTCAGGATGAATGCGATCAGTGCGTCGGCGATGGTCGCCACCGGTGTGCTCATTGTCGACTCCTCAGCGGTCGAAAGGGTGTGCGCGCGAGTAGGAAGCTGTCTGTTCCACGGTAGGCCGGTCGATCCGGCACGGCATCGGGGGTAGTCCCGAACGTCGCGTGGGGGCTCTAGGGGGGTGCGTCCGGTGTTCCGCCGCCGCCGGGCGTGGCGTACTCCCCGGCCTCGGATCGTTCGATCAGCACTCGCAGTCTGGCGATGACCTCGGAGCGCGACGAAGCGCCCAGCCGGCGACGGATGTGGGCGATGTGATGCTCCGCCGTGCGGGGCGAGATGAAGATGGTCTCGCCGATCTCGGCGTAGGTCTTGCCCTGCAGCACGAGCCTGGCCACCTCGAGTTCGCGATCGCTCAGCATCTCGACGGCCGGTGTCGACGAGGCTGGGGCCGGGTCGGAATCGGTTCCGGATGCCGCGGGGCGGCGGGTTGCATCGTTGGGGTGCAGGTCGCGCGCGCACGACAGCAGACGGGCGGCGATCTTGCGGTCGGTCGTGCGCCCGGCGCCGTGCCCGGCCAGTCGGGCCGCGTCCCAGGCGAGACCGGCGGCGGCGAGTCCGCGCGCTGCGCTCTCGACGGCGTCGACGTTCACCGTGCCGGCGAGCACCGAGGTCCACACCCGGCCGGCCTTCGCCATGACCGCCGCGATGCGGCTGGTGCGGGCCGCCGCCACGAGTGCGTGCGCGTGCGGGGCGAGATCGTCGGGCCGGTTCAGCAGAATGCCCTGCTGAATGCCGGCCCAGCGCAGTTGCGCAGCCCACAGCGCGGGGGCCCCGAGCCGGTCGACGATCTCGAGACCGCGGTCGAGGTGCGCTTCGATGTGCTCCGAGTCTCCGACCTTCGCCGCGGAGCAGACGAGTTCGACGAGCGGGAGCAGCAGGTAGAGGTCGATCTCGGTGCGCACAATGCTCGGTCTCGCTCCGCGCCATGCGGCCTCGAGGCCGGCCGCATCCTCGTATCGGCGCGCGATCGCGACCTGTGCGGCATGCGCGAGCAGCGCGTCGCGAGGCGACATGGCCGGTGCCCGGTCGAGCGCCCCAGCGAGCGACTCGCGTGCCTCGACGGGCCGGGCGAGTAGCACCGCGATCCAGGCGCGCCACAGCAGCAGGCGGGCCCGCGCCCACTCGCCGCCGTGCCCGCCGGCGATCGCGTCGTCGATCACGGAACGCGCAGTGGCGAGGTCGCCGAGGTTGATCGCGACCGTCGCGGCGATGACCGCCGGCAGTTCGGGGATCGCCGCAGACGTGCGCGACGAGGTGTACATCTCGGAGGCGCGCACGAGATCGACGAGCATGGTCGGGGCGCCGTCGGGGTCGCCCTCTCCGGCGATCGAGGCGACGAGCCCGCGACGGAGCAACTGCATCGAGACCCCCAGAGCGGATGGCGCACCGGCGCGCTCGGGGGTGGCTTCGTCGGCGATCGTGTCGGCGGTGCGCTCTGCAGCGTGCTCGTCGGCGCGGTCGGCGGCGCCGATGCCGTACTCGGCGATCATGGCGCGCACGGCCGACTCGGGGCCGTCGGGGGGCGATGCGCGGTACACGGCGGCGCTCTGCTGCATCATCCCGCGGGCGGCCCAGGTCGCGGCTGCGACATCCGCAAGTCGGGCGCCGTCTGCGTCGCGCGCCTCACGTGGCGCCGCGTCGATCAGCGAACTCGCGCCATCGAGGTCGTTCGCGGCCCACGCCGCCTGCGCTCGGCGTGCGGTGACGGTCGCCGCGGCGACGCCCGAGTCGACCGCGGCGCGATAGAGCTCGCCCGCACGGCGGGGGTGATCCTCCAGCATCACGTCGCCGTGCTGCACGAGCGTGGCGCCGACGTGCGGATCGCCGACGAGGCCGGCCCAGTCGTCGCCGCCGAGGTCGCCCGATTCGACGGAGCGCGCGATGACCTCTGCCAGATCGGCGCTCACCTCGATGAGACGGCGGGCGGGGATGGTCGCCTTGACCGTCGCGCGCACCACCGGCACCGGCCGGCCGTTCCGCAGCAACAGGCCCTCGGCATACCCCCTCATGACGTCATCGTCGCCCTGTTCGAGGGTTCCGGGCACCGGTTGCATACGCCCGTCCGCGATGGCGGCCACCTCGATGGTTCGGCGCAGCCCGGGGTCGAGCGTGTCGAGCCGATACGCGATCCGCTCCTCGAGCATCCGGTCGAGTTCACCGTGGGTCTCGTCGTCCACGCAATCGCGCTCGTCGTGTGCTGCCAGCGCTTCCGACACCAGCCACGACACGCCGCCGGTGGCCACGAGGATGTGGTCGAGGCACTGGTCTGGAATCGACTCGCCGCGGCTCTCGAGATCGCTCAGCACGTCGGATCGCGAGACGTGGCCGAGCACGATCGCCGGACGCGTCTGCTCGAGCCGTCGTGCGATCGTGCTCAGGGCCTCCGACGGCAGCCACGGCCGGCTGGCCACGACCAGCGCGGCTTCGGGATCGTCGGAACGGATGCGAATGTGCTCCAGCTGCTCGGCGTCGAGCAGGTGCAGGTCATCGACCAGGAGCACGTGCGAACGCGGAACCCGAGCGACATCCAGGTCGTCGCCGGCCATCAAGCTCGCATCGCGATCGTCTTCGGTGAGCATGCGATGCAGATGGCGCAGTATGGCCGACTTTCCGGAACCGGCGTTGCCCACGACCATCGCTCGGGCAGACCCGGCGCGGGGTGCGACGATCGCATCGACGGCGGGACGAAGCCGGCGCTCCAAGCCGAACGGCGCCCCGGATCTCGGGAGCACAGCGTTCGACATCTGCAGTCGGGTCATGTGGTGGCCGCTCGTCGATGCCTGATCAGGCGGGTTCGGTGGTCGTCGGCGCCGGATCGGGTGGGGCGGGTTCGGTGGTCGACGGCGCCGGATCGGGTGGGGCGGGCTCGGTGGGCGGGTCGGTTGCGGGGTCGGGTACGGGGTCGGTCGTCGGGTCCGTTGTCGGGTCCGTTGTCGGGTCGGGTGGGGGCGGGTCGCTCGTCGGCGGGGTGGTGGGGTCGACCGTCGGCAGGATCGGATCATCGGACGGCGGAGTGGTACCGCCCGGCTCGTCGACCGCCTGCACCGGGGCGGGCGACGTCGCGCCCGGCACGCCGGGGCGAGCCTGGGGCTGGTCGTCGACGGGGCTGAGGCGGGTACTCGGTCGCCGCTCGCCGGCGGAGTCATCCACTCGTTCGAAGACCTCGGAATCGGTGAGCGGGGCGACCGGCGACAGCGCCTTCGCGAATGGCGAGATCGCCTTCGACGCCGTGTCCGTGCCGGGTGACGGCGCGGTCTCGGGCGAGTCCGATCCGCCGTCATCGCTGGAGGAGGCGGTCAGGTCGTAGGCGGTCATCCGCCAGCCGGCGGCCATCGTGCCGCCGAAGACGATGGCCCCCGAGAGCAGTGCGACGGCGCCCGCCAGCAGCCACGGCGATCGGCGCCGTGCTGCGCGGTCAGGTGTCGGACGCAGGAGCGCGAACGCGCCGGCCAGGCGTGCGACGAGCAGCCCGCGGCCGGGGCCCTCGACCGCTTCGGCATCGATGTCTGCATCGATGCCGACGTTCGGGCCGGCGGTCGGTTCGGCGGTCGGGTCGGCCACGGTGTCGTCGGCCTCGGCATCGAGGGTCGCGAGAGCGGATGACGCGGCGGCCACGCCTCCCGGGTGCAACTGGCCGATCGCCGTGCGTGCCGCGCCCATGGCGATCGACGCCTTGGGGTCCGCGTCGACCGCGAGCGGGCGGTCGAACCGCTCCGAGAGGCGCTGAGCGACGAGCGGGATGCGCGAAGACCCCCCGATGAGGAGGATCGCCTCGAGCTGATCGGCGGTGAGGTCGGCCGAGTCGATCGCCTTCTCGAGCACGCCGAGCGTCGTGTCGAGTTCGCCGTCGATCATGCGCTCGAACTCGGAGCGGGTCAGTCGCACGCTCGATCGGCTCGGCGGGATCAGCACCGGCACCGTGGCATCCGAATCGAACGACAGCGCCTCCTTCGCGTCGACGGCCTCACGGCGCAACTGTGAGAGGGCGAGTCGGGTGTCGGGGTCGTCGACCGCCAAGGCGGATGCATCCAGGCCGGATGCCGCGATGACATGCCGGAGCACGCGGTCGTCGAAGTTCGCTCCTCCGAGGTCGTCGAGGCCGGCCGGCTCGCCGGCCAAGGTGAACTCCGAGTCTGCGCCCTTGCGCAGCACCACTGCGTCGAAGGTGCCGCCGCCCAGGTCGTACACCGCGAGCGCCTGCCCTGGCTCGAGCGGTCGAGTCGACTCGTAGTGGCGCGCCGCGGCCTCGGGCTCCGTGATCAAGGCCACCTCGTCGATGCCGAGGCGGGCGAGCGCCGCTCTGATCAGGCCGAGGCGGTGCGATCCCCAGGCCGTGGGGTGGGTCAGCGAGATCGAATCGGGTCGCGAGCCCATCCGCTCGGTGACAGCCGCCACGACCGACGCGAAGGTCTCCGCGTACAGCGTCTCGGGGGAGAGTGAGCGCCCGCCGACAACGAGTGGCACGCCATCGCCGATGCTGCGCTTGAACTCGCGCACGAGCCGTTCGGGTTGCGTGACCCCTCTGCGCTCCGCCGCGTCGCCGAACAGCAGTTCGCCGTCACCCGAGACGAAGACGACGGTCGCAACGCAGTCGCCCTTGCGCCCCAGCGTGAACGGTACGGTGCTGATGCTTCCGTCGTGCTCGACGCGTGCAGTCGCCGCCGCGACCCGGCTGGTTCCGATGTCGACCGCGAGCACGTATGCGTTGTCCCCCATTTTACGTGAACCACATCCCCGACTCGGTGTGAACAGCGCCACTATGTGTGAACAGCGCCACTATATGGCGATGCGCAAGAGTCCGCGAGAGGGCGGGCACCTTGGGGTGTACCCCAGTTCGGGCGACACGACGATGATCGGGGATCGGGTGCGAGAGAGTGCGCCGATGCCCGGATGCGGTGCCGGCGCGGTGCCGGAATCGTCATACCGAGGGTCAGCGGGTTATGATGACTTTCGCGCGTGCGCACCAGCATTCGCAAGGAGACGTCGCATAGTCCGGCCGAGTGCACCACCCTGCTAAGGTGGAGTCCCCGTAAGGGGACCAGGGGTTCAAATCCCCTCGTCTCCGCACTCTCCACATCTCATCGAAGGCCTCCGCGCGCTGCGGAGGTCTTTCGTGTTTCCGCGGCGGTGGCTCCGCCGGTCCGCGGAACCGCCCGGCCCGCTTTCGCCCCCGAAATGGGGCTTGTCGGTGGCCGTCGCTACTATTGACTGGTCAATCGACCTTTAGGGGCATCACACATGCAACGAATCATCACTTCAACGGCGCTCGTCTTCGCGGGCGCCCTGCTTCTCTCGGGCTGCGCCACAAGCGGCGGCACCGAGGCGAGCGCGACCGCCGACTCGTGCGAGGTCGTCCGCGTCGAGGTGCGCGACGTCTCGAACGGCGCGCAGAACGCGATCCTGACCGCGTCCGACCCGGCCGAGCTCGAGGCCTACCTCGCCTCGCTCTCCGAGCGTGTCGACGCACTCGACGAGCAGGCGGCCGACGACTCGGCGCTCGCCGATGCACTCGACGCGTTCGACGAGAAGATCGACGCGGCGAGCGAGTGGGCGCAGACGCTGCCCACCGAAGCCGAGGTCGAGGCCGGCGCCGAGATCGACGCCGACGCGCAGGCCGCGCAGACCGCGGACATCCAGGCCGCAGCGGTCAAGGTCACCGAGGTCTGCACCGCCGAATAGGCGGCCGTCGAGGCCGCCGCTGTTCGGCAGCGCCGAACGGGCAGCCGTCGAGGCCGCCGCTGTTCGGCACCGCCGAACGGGCAGCCGTCGAGGCCGCACCCGTTCGGCAGCGCCGAGCGGCCCGACCCGTACCGCACGCGTGAGCGCGCGGCATCCGTTCATTCGGAGGCCGCGCGCTTTCGCGTGCCGGCGGCCTTCTTCTTCGCATCGGCGGCCGAGCCCGACTTCGCGCCCGAGCCCGCCCCCGAGCCTGCCCCCGCACTCTCTCGCGCGTCGCGCTTTGCGGCGATCGACTGGCGCAGCGCCTCCATGAGGTCGATGACCTCACCGCCGGCCTCCTCTTCGGGCTCCTCGCCGAAGGTCGCCGCGGTGTCGATGCCCTCGCCCTGCTCGAGCTTGGCCGCGATGAGGGTGCGCAGCTCCTGCTGGTACTCGTCGACGTACTGCTCGGGGTCGAAGTCGGCGACGAGGCTCTCGACGAGCTGCTTCGAGAGGTCGAGCTCTTTCGCCGAGATCTTCACCGGCTCCGAGAGAGAGGCGAAGTCGGCGGCGCGCACCTCGTCGCTCCAGAGCAGGGTCTGCACCATGAGCACGTCGCCGTGCACCCGCAGGGCGGCGAGACGCGTCTTCTGCCGCAGCGCCATCTGCACGATCGCGGTGCGGTCGGTCGACTCGAGCGTCTCGCGCAGCAGCACGTAGGCCTTCGACGAGGCCGAGTCGGGCTCGAGGTAGTAGCTGCGGTCGAACATGATCGGGTCGATCTGATCGCTCGGTACGAACTCGAGCACCTCGATCTCGCGGCTGCGTTCGGCCGGCAGCGACTTCAGGTCGTCATCGGTGATGACGACGGTCTGCTCGCCGTCGTCGTACGCCTTGTCGATGTTCTTGAAGTCGACGACCTTGCCGCACACCTCGCACTTGCGCTGGTACCTGATGCGCCCACCGTCTTCATCGTGCACCTGGTGCAGTGACACATCGTGGTCTTCGGTGGCGCTGTACAGCTTGACGGGCACATTGACGAGGCCGAATGTGACCGCCCCCTTCCAGACGGCTCGCATGCCTCCAGTACACACCAGTGGCACGCATGCGCGATACCCCTCGCGCTTGGCGATCGGATTTGTACGAGTCGCACGATGATTCGGGCGACACGCCGGTCGTGGGCGGCGTGTCGCCCGAATCACCCTGCAACTCGCGAGCCGGTGACGCACGAGACGTGACGGTATGGCATCCGGCCCGGCACGGGCATGATGGGGGAATGGTCGACGGCGCGCGCCAACTCGTCGAGGTCGACGGCCGCCGCCTGCGGCTGACGAACCTCGACAAGATCATGTATCCCGAGACGGGCATGACCAAGGGCGAGGTGATCTCCTACTACGCGGAGATCGCCGCCGTCATGGTGCCGCTCGTCGCCGGGCGGCCGGTCACGCGCAAGCGCTGGGTCCACGGCGTCGGCACAGTGGATGCCCCTGCGCTCCCGTTCTTCGAGAAGAATCTCGCCGAGCACGCTCCCGAGTGGGTGCGCCGCGGTGTGCAGCACCATGCCGACGGCGACAAGTCGTATCCCATCGCCGGCGACCGGGCGACCCTCGTCTGGCTCGCGCAGCAGGCGGCGCTCGAGCTGCACGTGCCGCAGTGGCGATTCGACGCGCGCGGCGAGCCGGCGAATCCCGATCGCATGGTCTTCGACCTCGACCCGGGCGAGGGCATGGGCCTCGCCGAGTGCGCCGAGGTCGCGAGACTCGTGCGCGACCTCATCGCGGGCATGGGCCTCGACGCGGTGCCGGTGACGAGCGGCAGCAAGGGCATCCACCTCTACGCGGCGCTCGACGGCTCGCAGAGCTCCGACCAGGTCTCAGCGGTCGCGCACGAGCTCGCGCGTGCGCTCGAGGCCGACCACACCGAGCTCGTGGTCTCGAGCATGCGCAAGACGCTGCGCGCGGGGCGCGTGCTCATCGACTGGAGCCAGAACAACGGCAAGAAGACGACGATCGCGCCGTACTCGTTGCGGGGGCGCCCGCGCCCGACCGTCGCGGCGCCGCGCACGTGGGAGGAGCTCGAGGATTCGGGGCTGCGTCAGCTCGAGGCATCCGAAGTGCTCGAACGCGTCGCGCAGTTCGGCGACCCGATGCGGGCGCTCGGCGAGCACTCACACGGCGGGCCGCTCGCGCAGTACCTGTCGATGCGCAGCGCGGGCGCCACGCCCGAGCCCATGCCGTCCTCGGCATGGGGCGAGGCGAGTGCAGGGGACCCGCGGTTCGTGATCCAGGAGCACCGCGCCCGGCGACTGCACTTCGACCTGCGGCTCGAGCGCGACGGCGTGCTGAAGAGCTGGGCTGTGCCGAAGGGCGTGCCGGACTCGTCGGGCACGAACCACCTGGCCGTGCAGACCGAGGATCACCCGATGGAGTACGCCGCGTTCGAGGGCACGATCCCGAAGGGCGAGTACGGCGCCGGCTCGATGACCATCTGGGACGCGGGCACCTACGCCACAGAGAAATGGCGCGACGACGAGATCATCATCGATGTCGACGGGCGGCCGGGCGGGCCGCTCGGCGGGCCGGTGCGACTCGCACTCATCCGCACCGATGGCCAGGGCGAGAAGAGTTCGTGGCTGCTGCACCGCATGAAGGACCAGCGGAACGCCGCCGACGGCGGGTCGTCGACGCGAAAGCCCGCTGAGTCGCCCGACGTCGAGTCGCCCGACTCTGTACGAAGTCGGGCGACTCGAGAGGGCACCGGGGGCGGGGGCGGGGTCGGCGCGATCACGCAGCGGCCGATGCTCGCGACCGCCGCGACGCTCGGCATGCTCGCGGGCGAAGACTGGGCGCTCGAGTGGAAGTGGGACGGCATCCGCGTGCTCGCCCGCGTCGAGGCGGGCGCCGTGCGGCTCGTCAGTCGTAACGGCATCGACATCACCGCCCGCTATCCCGAGTTCGCCGCACTGCCGTCGGTCGTGCGCGGCGATGCTCTGCTCGACGGGGAGATCGTCGCCCTCGACGCCGACGGCCGCCCCGATTTCGGGCGTCTGCAGCATCGGATGAACCTCACTCGGGCGCGCGAGATCGAGCGGGCCGCGGCATCCGTGCCGGTGCGTCTGCTGTTGTTCGACGTGCTCGAGGTCGGTGGCCGACCCGTCGTCGACGAGCCCTATCGGGAGCGCCGCGCGCGGCTCGCCGGACTCGTTCGGGCCAAGCGCGGCGTGCCGATCGAGGTGCCGGCGCCCGCGACCGGCGGCGCGGCGCTCGGCGACCCCGCCGAGGCGCTCGAAGAGAGCCGTCGGCTCGGGCTCGAGGGGCTCGTCGCGAAGCGACCCGACTCGCCGTATCGCCCCGGCGCCCGCAGCGGCGACTGGCTGAAGCTCAAGCTCACCCTCACGCAAGAGGTCGTGATCGGCGGCTACCGGCGCGGCGTCGGCACGCGCACCGGGCGCATCCGCTCGCTGCTCGTCGGCATCCCGGGCGAGTCCGGTCGCGAGACCGCGGGCCGTGAGACCGCGGGCCGTGACGCCGCCCTTCTCGAGTACGCCGGCCGCGTCGGCTCGGGGTTGGGCGAGCGCGAGCTCGATCGGCTGCTCGCCGCACTCGAACCACTCGTGCAGGCCGAGTCGCCGTTCGCAGAGGTGCCCGCGGCCGACATGAGCGACGCGGTGTGGGTGCGCCCCGAGCTCGTCGGCGAGATCGAGTTCGGCGGCTGGACCAGCACGGGTGTCGCGCGGCACCCGCGCTGGCGGGGGCTGCGCCCCGACAAGTCGCCGGGCGAGGTCGTGCGCGACGGGTGACCGGTGATCGGGACAGGCGGCACTCGGGACCCCCGCTCGCGCGCACCCGCGCGTAGGCTGAGCGGCGTGGGCACTGAAACGCGCAGCGGGCCCGCGCTCGATCCCGAGCGCTGGTGGCCGCACCTGTCGATCGAGGCGAAGCACCGGCTCCTCGCCGATCTCGACGCGAAGATCGATGCCGAGACGGCGGCCGAGATCGAAGCGCTCTGCGGCGGCGCCCCGGCCGAACATCTCGACGAGGCTGCGAAGGCGTTCATCGCGACCCAGATCGAAGCCGTCGACTGACGCGCGCGGCCGCCGAAGGTCGCGAGGGGCGCTTCAGTAGCGGGATGCCGCGGCTCGCGCCGTGTCATGGGTGCGGCGTACCGTGGGCTCGTGGAGCATCCCCGAGTCGTCGATCCGCGGCATCCGCTCGTCGAGCGCGTGCGCGCCCTGTGTCTTGCGCTGCCCGAGGCCGTCGAGGTCGAGGCGTGGGGGCGCCCGACGTTCCGTGCCGCGAAGCCGATCTTCGTGCACGTGAGCGCTTCGATGGACCGGCCGCTCTCGATCGTGCTGAAGACCGATCCCGATGAGCACCTGGCCCTCGTACAGGACGCGCGCTTTTTCGGCCCGCCCTACTACGACCGCGACCACTGGGTCGGGGTCGACCTCGATCGACCCGACACCGACTGGGCGCTCATCGCCGAGCTCGTCGAGACGTCGTACCGGCAGGTCGCGAACCGGCGGCAGCTCACGGCGCTCGATGCGCTGCGGCCCGAGCACGCCGAGCGTTGAGGCGCGGTGGTTCAGCGCTGCTCGAAGTGCGGTGCTCGAGAGCACGGTGCTCGATTGGCGAGATCTGAACGCGTGCGTTAGAGTTACGTGGTTGCCTGATCGCGAAGTTAGCGCGGGCGACATCCCATGCGCCCGTAGCTCAACGGATAGAGCATCTGACTACGGATCAGAAGGTTGGGGGTTCGAATCCCTCCGGGCGCACACTGGTTGAGACAGTAGCAGAACGGCTCGCGAAAGCGGGCCGTTCGTGTTTTCCGGCCCGCCCGGGCCCACCCTCGCGTCCGCTCGCGGCCCGCCCGCGGGCTGTACAGCCGCTCTGCGCGACCGCGAGTTTCCCTGAGAGTCCACTGAGCAGCGGCGTCGTTCGTACGATCGACACGAGACACGGCGGTGCCGCGGCGATTAGGATCGCCTCACGTCTGATTCCCGGGATCGAGAGTTCGGCTATGAGGGGTGCGTACGCCGGGGTCGACCCGGTTTCGTTGAACCGGATCGTTGTCGCTCCACTGCGTGCGATGGTTGCCGGCACCGCCGAGCGTGTGGGGCACGCTCGGCCCAGAGGGCTGCGCTCGCCAGGGCTGCGCCCGCCAGAGCCGAGCCTGCAAGAACTGCATTCGCGACGGCTCCGCTCGCGACGGGTGGCCTCCCACCTCCGTCGCATGTACGCGCTGCTGATCGCCCTGGCGGTCTCGATCGTGCTTTATCGCGCCCTCGACCCCGGGTACTCGGCGTCGGCCGGCGCGCACCCGATCGACGTGTTCTGGATCCTGCCGGCACTGGCCGGGGGCGCCGCCGTCGGGGCGTGCCTCACCGTGGCATCGGCGTCGAGCGCCGGCATCGTCGGTCTCGCGCGGCTCGGTCTCCCGGCCGTGCGCGTCGCGTCGCGCTCGATCGCCAACGGTCTGACGTGGGCCGCGATCGCCGTGCTCGCGGTGCACTTCACGGCGGGGGCGTTCGAGTGGTTCCCCGGCGGGCATGAGTGGGCAGGCGTCCTCCTCGGCATCGGGTTCGGGCTCGGCACATTTCGCCTGCACCGTCACGCGATCGAGCACGAGGCGTACCGCACGTTCAACCTCGTGGCGATGCTGCTCGCCGCCGGCAGCCTCGCGAGTATGAGCATCACCCCGACCGGCGACTGGTGGCGGCACAACTTCAGCACCCTCGGCACCTCGAACGATCTCGCGGCGGCGTGCTTCAACACCGCCCTCATCGTGTCGGGGCTCGGCATGGCGGGCCTCTCTGCACTGCTCACCCGTTCGCTCGCGCACGGGCCGTTCGGGCTCCGGCCCGGCGCCCGCAGCACGATGCGGCTGCTCATCGCCCTCGTCGGCGTCGCGCTCATGGGGGTCGGCCTCGTTCCGATCGACACCGACACCGCACTGCACAACACCTTCGCGATCGCCGCCGCCGCGGCATTCGCGTTGCTGTGCCTCTGCGTGCAGGTCTTCGCCCCGAGCATTCCCCTCGGGTTCGCCTGGTTCTCGTACCTCTCGCTCGCGGCCGAGGCGCTCGCGATGGTGGCGTACGACCTGTTCGGGGTCTTCAACCTCACCGTGTTCGAACTCGTGGCGTTCACACTCGTGTTCGCCTGGCTCATCGCACTCGTGGTCGCGACGGTGCATCAGCACGGTGACGGCGAAGCGGATGTCGCGGCACTGCCACGAGGCATCCGTCGCGGGTCTGCACGGCCGGCCGTGGCGATGCACGGCGTGCCGCCCGGTGGTCGCTCCCGTGCACGGCGCAGCGGCCAGGTCGCCCCACCCCGAACGGTGCGTCTCCGCTCGGTCGCCGCACCGTCGACACCGACGCGTCGACGCCGGAGTCTGCGCCGCGCTCGGCGAACCGGCCGCAGCGGTCGGGTAGAGTCACGCCATGGCCACCGACATCGTCGACATCGTCCGCAACGATGACCGTCACCGTTACGACCTCACGTTCGGGGGTGAGCGTGCGGGCTTCGCGCAGTATCGCCTCGACGATGGCGTGATCGTCTTCACGCACACCGTAGTACTGCCCGAGTTCGAGGGTCGAGGGCTCGGCAGCAAGCTGGCCCGGTTCGTGCTCGACGATGCGGTCGCCCGGGGCGAGCGCATCGTGCCCGTGTGCCCGTTCATCGCCGCCTACCTTCGTCGACACGAGGAGTACGAGGCATCCGTCGACTGGCCTGACGCCCCCTGACATTCGCCGCCTCCACGGCGTGGCGGCGCACTCGCAACCGCGTGACTCACCCCCCAATCGGGGCAGTACCGACGATGCACGCGGGCGGATACGATTCGATCAGACCCGAGTCGGAACCCGTACCGACCTACTCGCCCTGAACCGGTGAGTCGCGCGACCGACTGCCGTCGTTCGCCCGGGACAAGCTCGCCGAGCTCAGTTCGGGTCGCTCGGCGGGAGTGGTCTCCCTCGGAGACCGCGGTGGGGCGGGAGGTAGGGTTCCCGCCCCACCGTCACGCCCGCCGGTGAGCAGTTCAGCGGGTCTTGTCCGTGCGCTTCGCGCGCCGGGCAGCGGCCTTCCAGATGACGTCGACCGCGATCGCGAGCACGATGATCGCGACGAGGGCGTACGCGGTCGCCGGCTCGTCGACGAGGGTCGTGGTGCAGAAGATGATGAAGGTGCCGAGCGTCGCGATCAGCGCGATGACGAGAACGATGATGCTCGCGCCGGTCTGCCGGTACAGCCGGAAGTGGGCAACCGTCACCGCGGAGAACACGAGCAGCGCCACCGCGCTGCCGATCGAGGCGATCTTGTTCAGGTCGAATCCGAGCACGAGCACGGTCGCCAGCAGGGCCATGACGATCAGTCCGACGGGGAAGCGCCCGAGGGAGCGGCCGAACACGGGAGGGAATTGCCCGACGGAGGCGAGATGCTGCGTCATGCCGATCGAGGGGTAGAGGCCAGCATTGACCGCACCCGTCGTCGAGAAGAGCGCCGTGATCACCATGAGCACATAGCCGGCCTGGCCGAGCGAGGGCTTCGCGGCCTCTGCCAGTGCGGTCGTGCCGTACGCCACGACCTGGTCGGCCGTGAGGGTGCCGAAGACGCCGAGCGACACGGCGACATAGATCGTCGTCGCGATGGCGAGCGCCAGGTAGATCGCGCGCGGAAGCTGCCGCGAGGGGTTCGGAAGGTCTTTCGCCGTGAACGTGATGACGCCGAAACCGAGGAAGGCGAAGAAGGTGAGCGCAACGCTCGCCACGATTTCGCGTGGGTCGGGATAGCCGGCTGGTGCGAGCAGAGCGAGATCGATGTTCGCGATGGTGACGGCCGCGAACACGACGAGGATGCCGAGCACCACGATCACGATGACCGACTGCACGCGGGCGACGGCGGTGGCGCCGACCGTGTTCAGCACCGACATCACGGCGATCAGCGCCACGGCGAGCACCTTCGTCCAGGTCGGATCCCCGCCCGCGACGACCGACGAGGCGTAGCCGCCGAACGCGCTGGCGATCATCGCGACGACGATCGAGCCCGCGGTGAAGAAGAGCCAGGACCCGATGCCCGTGATGTGACCCTCGCCGAAGCCGCGGGAGAGGTAGGTCAGGATGCCGCCGCCCGACGGGTACGTCGCGCCGAGCTTCGCGAAGGAGTACCCCTGGAGTCCTGCGATGATGCCGGCGATCAGGAACGACACCCAGACGGCCGATCCCGCCACCGCGCCGGCGGCGCCCAAGAGGGCGAAGATGCCGGCGCCGACCATCGAGCCGACCCCGATGAAGGTCGCCTGCAGCACGGTCATGCGCTTCTCGGACTGCGGAGCAGACACGGACCCCTCGCCTTCGCCTGAGGTCGGGCGTGGCCGGCCGACCTGTTCGTTCAGCTCTGTTCGATCAGTGATGCTCGGCCGCCGCGAGGCCCTGGATGAAGAGGGTCTGCGCGGCGATCATCCGCTCGATCTCGCCGGGGTCGACGGACTCGTCGGACGCGTGGATGCGCGACTGCGCGGTGTCCTCCGCGCCCCAGAGCACGATCGCCGAACCCGGGGCGACCTTCTGCAGTGACGCCACGAGCGGGATGGAGGCGCCGCTGCCGATCGATTCGACGGGCGCGCCGTAGGCCGCTTCGAGCGCGGCCTCGGCGGCGACGATCGCGGGGTGCGAGGAATCGACGGCGAACGGATGACCCGTCTTCACCTTCTCGACCTCGACCTCGCAGTTCCACGGCCGCTGGGCGCGAAGGTGCGCCATGAGCGCATCGAGCTGCGCGTCGGCGTCGGCACCGGGCACGATGCGCATCGAGAGCTTCGCGGTCACCGAGGGCAGCAGCACGTTCGACGCCTCGGCCGTGTTGGGCAGATCCATGCCGAGCACCGTGACCGAGGGCTTGGCCCAGATGCGGTCGGAGAGCGAGCCGGTGCCGAGGTAGTCGACCCCGGGCAGGATGGCCGAGCCCTCGCGGTAGACGTCCTCCTCCATGTCGGCGCCGGCCCAGTGGCCGCTGTCGACACCGGGGACGACGGTGTCGCCGTGCTCGTCGTGGAGGGTGTCGAGGATGCGGATCATGGCCGTCATGGCGTCGGGGGCCGCACCGCCGAACATGCCGGAGTGCACGGGGTTGGCGAGAGTGCGCACGGTCACCGTGCACGCGACATCCCCTCGGAGGGCGGTCGTGAGACCCGGCCGGCCGACGCGCTGCGGGCCGATGTCGGCGATGACGTAGGCGTCGGCGGCGAAGAGCTCGGGGTTGGCCTCGACGAAGGCCTCGAGGTGGGAGATCGTCTCCTCCTCGCCCTCGACGAGGATCTTCACGCGGCACGGCCGATCGGCGCCGAGGAGCTTCAGCGTGCCGTAGTGGATGACGAGTCCGGACTTGTCATCGGCGGCGCCGCGACCGTACATGCGGCCGTCGTCCCGCGTCACCGGTTCGAATGGCTCGCTCGACCAGCCCTGGCTCTCGGCCGCGGGCTGCACGTCGTAGTGCGCGTAGAGCATCACGGTGGGTGATCCTTCGGGCCCAGGCAGGTCGGCGTAGACGCAGGGGTAGCCGTCGGGGACGTCGAGCAGCTTCACGCCGGCGGCCCCAGCCGCTTCGAAGAGTTCGACGACGGCCGCCCCCATGCGATGCACGGGCTCGGGATCGAACCCCGGAAACGCGACCGACGGGATGCGCACGAGCGTCTCGAGGCGTTCGAGCACTTCGGGCATGAGCCCGGCGGCGGCTGCCTTCACCGTATCGGCGTCGGTCATGGGTTCCTCCTTGACTTGATCTGCGTCGATCGACGACGCGAAACACTCTCTGATGCACTGCTGATCGTGCGACGCATCCGCTCAGGCCGGAACGAGGAGCTGGATCAGGAGCCCCGACCCGACGACCGCGACCCACGAGACGAGCATCGGGATCGTGAACGAGTGCCAGACCGGCACCTGGGTCAGCTTGGTCGAGCCCGTCAGGTCGGTCTCGACGGCGGCGATCTGAGATCCGTTGGCCGGGAAGAGCCAGACGCCGATGAGCGAGGGCCACATCGCCGTGATGATACCGGGGGCGAGGCCGGAGGCGAGGGCGATCGGGATCAGTGTGTTCGTCGTCGCCGACTGACTCGTGGTGAGCCCGCAGACGAGGAACAGTGCGACCGCGAGGAGCAAGGGGTTCGCCTCGATCATCGCGCCGAGCGGTTCGATGATCGTCGCCTCGTTGGCGGAGATGAAGGTGTCGGCCATCCAGGCGATGCCGAACAGCGCCACCGCCGCGACGAAGCCGGCGCGCAGCAGCGGCTGCTCGACCACCAGCGAGGGCTTGACCTTGCGCACGAGGATGATGACGAGCGCCACCGTGAACATGATCATCTCGATGATGGTCGACATGCCGATCGGCACGAGCTCGCCGGCCTCATCGGGGAAGCTCGGGCGGAGGCCGGGGAAGAGTCCGAGGAGCACGATCACCAGGGTGCCGGCGACGAAGATCCATGCGGCCGTCGCACCGCCCGGAGGCACGGGGTGCTCGATGCGTGCGGGCGGGATGTCGGCCGCGGCATCCGAACCGCCCGTGGTCGTCGCCGTCGCACCGGCCGTCGCCGGCGCACCGACCTTCGCGGCGTAGCGGGCCTTCAGCGCGGCCGGCACCTCGACGGTGCCGTCGGCGACCCGCTTCATGAACACCGGGTCGTCGAGCAGGTCCTTGCCGACGCGCTGCTGCACGAGGGAAGCGGCGAGGCAGGCGATGATGGCCGCCGGCACCGTGATGAGGAGGATCTGCGGCAGCCCGTAGCCCGTTCCCTCCATGAGCACGAGGTAGGCCGCCATCGCCGCCGACACCGGGCTCGCCGTGATTCCGAGGCCGGAGGTGACGGTGGAGGCCGCGAGCGCCCGCTCCGGGCGCTGCCCGTTGCGGTATGCCGTCTCGTAGATCACCGGGATCAGCGCGAAGAAGATGTTCGAGGTGCCGGAGAGCACGGTGAAGACGAACGCGACGATCGGTGCGACGTAGGTGAGCCGCTTCGGATTGCGCTGAATGATCTTCGATGCGATCGACACGAGATAGTCGATGCCGCCGGCTGCCTGCATCGCCGACGACGCGGTGATCACCGCGATGATGATGAAGAACGCGTCGATCGGGATGGCGCCGGGTGGCAGTTGGAACACGAACACGAGGATCACCGTGCCGACGACGCCCCAGAGCCCGAGGCCGATGCCGCCGGTTCGGACACCGAGCACGATCGCGCCGATGACGATGCAGCCTTGCAGGATGACGAGCGCAGTGTCCATGACTTCCCCCTGAAGTCCAGCAGACCAACTTCTAGGCTGACAGTAGCGCTGAGGAATGCTGCGCGTCCAGAGCGACTTCTGGCCGCTGAATTCTCGGGGTCGCGCAGATCAGGGTGCTGAGCGGGCGCTACGGTTCGTCGACCTCGGCGCGCAGCCGATTGCAGAGTTCGGCGAGTTTGCGCAGTTCGTCTTCAGAGAGGCTGTCGCCGAACTGGCGGTTGATCGCATCCATGTGGGTGATCGCGACGCGTCGGAACAGGGCGAAGCCCTCTTCAGTGATCGCGACGACCGTGCCGCGCCCGTCGTGCGAGTCGGGCAGCTTCTCGACCAGACCACGGGCGGTGAGCCGGTCGACGAGCCGGCTGACGCTCGGCTGCGTGATGAGCACGTTTCGGTTCAGGTCTTTGAGGCGCAGGCGGCGGCCAGGGGCGCGCGTGATGTTGAACAGCACGTCGTATTCGTTGAGCGAGATGATGTCGCTCGGAAACTCGGCCGCGAGCGCCCGCATGATCGTGACTTGCGCACGGAACAGCGACTCCCATGCGGCGACGGTGATCGCGCGATCTGCCATGCGGGTTCCCCTTCGACGTGGACTGATCCCACAATAGAGAACCGCGGCTGGAATCGGTTGAGGCCTGCATCCGGAATCGGTTGAGGGCCGGTCGTAGAGGCTGACGACCGGCCCTCGCCCTTGCACCAAGAGTGTCCTGCAATCACATTCCGCACCGCCTGCCACAGCAAACAAGCGGTGCACTTCCGAATATATAACGGATCGGTAACAGGCGCTAGTTATCGTTCTGTTATTTTTCGAATGCGTCTGGAACCCGTCTCGAAACGAGCGTCGGAACGGGCGTCGAACGGGCCCTCAGTACAGGTCGGGCGAGGGCGTCGACGCCTGACGGATCGAGACGTCGGCGTGACGGTCGAAGCGGTAGCCGACGCCGCGCACGGTGCGCACGATGTCTTGGTAGTGCGCGAGCTTCGAGCGCAGGCGACGCACGTGCACGTCGATCGTGCGCTCGCTCGGCGCCTCGTCGTCGGCGCTCCAGAGGTTCTCGATGAGCTCGTGCCGGTCGATCGTGCGGCCCTCGCGAAGCACGAGGTACTGCAAGAGCTCGAACTCCTTGTAGGTGAGGCCGGCGGCCTCGCCGTCGAGCAGCACGCGCTTGCGCGAGATGTCGATGATCACGCCGTTGGGGTGGCGGTCGGCGTCGTCGCGGATGCCGCTGCTCTCACGTTGCTTCGCGAGCGCCGACGGATCTTGCAACGCAAGTCGAACGACGTCGACGTCGCGTCCGCCGGCGCCCTCGGGGGCCAGCGCGACGGCGGCGTACGTCTCGGCCGAGGGGGAGACCTCGGCGGTGAGTGCACGCAGCGCCTCGACGATGCGGTGCAGGGTGGTGCCGTCGGCGAGGGCCTTGGCCTCGTCGATGCCGACGTAGAGCACGAATCCACGAGCCTCGGTGCCCTCGGGCACGGCACGAACGCGCGGGGCGGAGGGGGTGGCGGCTGCCGCGGCGGCGGCCGGCTGCAAGGGCTCGGCCGGCTGCGAGAGCTCGGCGGGAGCGGGGCGCAGCGGCGTCGATGCGGCAGCCGGCGCGGCCGACAGCGACGGCGCGGTGCGTGCCTGGATCGTGCGAACGGGGGCGGGGCCGCCGGTGCCGGCGGTGGTGCGAACGGAAGAGGTGCGGACGGGAGCGGGAGCGAATGCGAGAGACATGACGATTCCTTGCGTGAAGGGTGCAGCGACAGACCCTGATTTCAGGGTCTGGGCGAATGGCCGGACGGCCGGGCGAACCCCCGAGATACGGCGGGTTCAGAGGAGTCGGCGCCGATCTGGGTGCGGATCGGCTGCGGAACTCGGCGGTGGGGTCGCGGTCAGCGGCACATTCGACAACACATGGGGGCACGCGCCGGCATCATCATGCCGGTCGTCCTGAGAGCGCCGGGGGCGGTCAGGTTGCGTGCGGTGTCAGTCATGAGCGCCAGTCAAACCGATCGTCGAGCATGTGTCAATTCGTGACGAACTATGACCGGGGTGTTTGTCGCATGCGGTGCGCGCTGCCACGAGGCATCCGGAAGGATCAGTCAGCCTGGTGCGCAATGCGAAAGATTCTGCGATGAACCGATGATCCCAGAAATCTTCCGCGTCAGAATCTCGCGTGGGCGTGTCGCGGTTCGAAGATCCTTCGGGCATGGATCTCGCGGCGCGCCCTTGAACCGTGCCACCCGCGTTGTGCGGCCGAACAGCAGAGCCGCGCGGCCGCGGTGCACTCAGACCGTGCCGTACAGCCGGTCGCCGGCGTCGCCGAGTCCGGGCACGATGTAGCCGAGCTCGTTGAGCCGCTCGTCGACGGCGCCGAGCACGACGGTGACGTCGCCGCGGCCCTCCATCGCCTGCTCGACCGCCGCAAGACCCTCGGGCGCCGCGAGGATGCAGATCGCCGTGACATCCGTCGCCCCGCGCTTCAGCAGGAATTCGATGGCCGCGATGAGCGAGCCGCCCGTGGCGAGCATGGGGTCGAGCACGAAGCACTGGCGGTCGCTCAGGTCGTCGGGCAGGCGCTCGGCGTAGGTCGTCGGCTCGAGCGTCTCTTCGTTGCGCGCCATGCCCAGAAAGCCGACCTCGGCCGTCGGCACGAGCTTCGTCATGCCCTCGAGCATGCCGAGCCCCGCACGCAGGATCGGCACGATGAGCGGCTTGGGCTCGGCGATGCGCACCCCCGTGGTCGGGGCGACGGGGGTCACGATGTCGACCGGCTCGACGCGCACGCCGCGAGTGCCCTCGTAGGCCAGCAGCGTCATGAGCTCTTCGACGAGCGAGCGGAACACGGGTGACGGCGTGTTCGCGTCGCGGAGCACCGTCAGCTTGTGGGTGATGAGCGGGTGGTCGGCAACGTGGACTCGCATAGGCTCGATTCTAGATTGCGGCGGTCTGCTTCCGTCAGACGAGTTCGGCGAAGGGTGAGCGACATGGATGCTTCGGGGCCCGCGATCCACCGCGAGTGGATGCGCCTCGCGCTCGCCGAGGCCGCGGAGGCGCCGGCGACCCGCGACGTTCCCGTCGGAGCCGTCGTCGTCGACGGCTCGGGCCGGGTCATCGCCGCCCGCCGCAACGAGCGCGAGCTGCACGGCGACCCGACGGCGCACGCCGAGCTCTTGGCGCTGCGCTCGGCCGCCGAGGTGACGGGCGACTGGCGGCTCACCGACTGCACGCTCGTCGTGACGCTCGAGCCCTGCGTCATGTGCGCGGGGGCGATCCTCGCGGCGCGCATCCCGACGGTCGTCTTCGGCGCGTGGGACGAGAAGGCCGGCGCCGCGGGCTCGCTCTACGACGTGCTGCGAGACCGACGACTGAACCACCGCGTCGAGGTGTTCGCGGGCGTCGAAGCCGACGCCGCGGCGCGTCTGCTGCTCGACTTCTTCGAGGACCCGCTCAGGCGGTCGTGAGCCCGTCGAGGTACTCGCCGAGAAGTCGGGCGGATGCCTCCTGCGCACGCGGCCCGTACGACGTGCGCTCCTCGCGCAGCTGCTCGCGGCTGAGGCCGTAGTCGGGCAGCTCGTCGCCCCACGCCGCCAGCCAGTCCTCGTGGATCTCGTCGTCGACCTCGGGGTGGAACTGCACGGCGAGCAGCCAGTCGCCCTTCGCGAACGCCTGGTTCTCGTAGGCGCCCGATGAGGCGAGCCGCTCGACGCCCACGGGCAGTTCGAAGGTGTCGCCGTGCCACTGCACCGTCGGCACCCCGGCGAAGTGCCGAACCGGCGAGTTCGCGCCGGCCTCGGTCGGTTCGACCGTCAGCCAGCCGACCTCTTTGCGCGGCCCCTTGTAGACCTCGGCGCCGAGCGTCTTCGCGAGCAGCTGCGCACCGAGGCAGACCCCGAAGATCGGCGCCTCGGCCGCGATGCGGGCGCGCAGCAGCTCGATCTCGTCGGCCAGGTACGGGTAGCGGTCGGTCTCGTACGCGCCCTCGTCGCCGCCCAGTACCACGACGAGGTCGGGCGCGAGGGCATCGAGCGCCGCGACATCCGTCGACGGGGCGTCGACCGTGACGATCTCGTACCCGTGCGCCACGAGGGTGGGGCCCAGGTTGCCGAGACCGATCGCCGAGTCGTGCCGCAGCACCAGGGCGGTGCGGCGGGCCTGCGTCACTCGAGGCCCTTGATGACGATCGCGTCGGTCGGCGGGGCCGGGTGGTTCGGCTCGACGTAGACGTCGGGCTCGATGTAGATCGAGCGTGCCGAGGGCACCGCATCGCGGATGCGCTGCTCGATCACGTTCGTCGCGGCCGACACTTCGAGCAGGCGCTGGTCGGCCGTGAAGCCGAGCTTCGCCGCGATGAGCAGCTCGTCGGGGCCGAGGTAGAGGGTCTTCATGTGGATGATGCGCTCGGCCTCGGGGCCGGCGAGGATCGCCTGCTCGATGCGTGCGAGGTCGTCGTCGTTGGCGCCCTCGCCGACGAGCAGCGACTTCGTCTCGATGCCGAGCACGACGGCCACGACGATGAGCAGCGTGCCGATGAACAGGGTGCCGACGGCGTCGAAGAGCGGGTTGTCGGTGATGATCGTCAGCCCGACGCCGATGAACGCGAAGACGAGACCGAGCAGCGCCGCGACGTCTTCGAGCAGCACGACGGGCAGCTCGGGTGCCTTCGCCCGGCGCACGAACTGCACCCACGTCTGCTTTCCGCGCACGTGGTTCGACTCCTTCACCGCGGTGCGCAGCGAGAAGGACTCGAGCACGATGGCGATCGAGAGCACGAGGATCGGCAGCCACGGCACCTCGAGCGCGTGCGGGTTCTGCAGCTTGTCGATGCCCTCGTAGATCGAGAAGAGCCCGCCGACCGAGAACAGGATGATCGACACGACGAAGGCGTACACGTAACGTTCACGGCCGTAGCCGAAGGGATGCTCCTTGTCGGCGGCCCTTCTCGCCTTGCGGCCGCCGAGGATGAGCAGCAGCTGGTTGCCGGCGTCGGCCACGGAGTGCACCGCCTCGGCGAGCATCGACGACGAACCCGAGAAGAACCACGCGATGAACTTCGTCAGGGCGATGCCCGTGTTGGCGAGGAACGCCGCGATGATGGCCTTGGTTCCGCCCGATGCACTCATGGGAGCAATCCTAAAGGTGCGAGATGGGCGGCGTTCGCGTCGGGCCCGATGCACTCATGGTGCCAATCCTAAAGGGCGGTACCGGGCCGAATCGTCTGGGCGAGACCACAGCATCGGGACCCGAATCTAGGATGGTCGCATGAGTGTCGAGGCCCCCGTCAGACTGCCCGCGATCGCGTTCCTGGGGGCAGGTTCGATGGCCCGCGCCATCCTCACCGGCCTCTTGCAGCCCGGCATCGAGGTCGAGGGCGGCATCCGTGCCACGAACCGCAGCGCCGCGAAGGCGGCCGAGCTCGCCGCACTTCCCGGCGTGGTCGCATACGCCACCGAGACGGATGCCGCGGCCAACCGTCTGGCCGTCGCGGGCGCGAAGCTCGTGGTCGTCGCGGTGAAGCCCGCTATGGTGCCGGCCCTCCTCGAGGAGATCTCCGACGCGCTCGAACCCGGGGCGATCGTCGTGAGCGTCGCGGCCGGCGTCACCATCGCGACGTTCGAGTCGCTCGTGCCCGAATCGGTCTCGGTGATCCGCTCGATGCCGAACACGCCCGCGGTGGTCGGGCGTGCCGTCACGGGCGTCTCGGCCGGCACCCGGTCGAGCGAAGCCGATCTCGCGCTCGCCGTCGCGCTCTTCGGGACCGTCGGCGAGGTGCTCGTCGTGCCCGAGGCGCAGATCGACGCGCTCTCGACGATCTCGGGCTCGGGCCCCGCCTACGTCTTCTACCTGATCGAGCAGCTCACGGCGGCGGCGATCGACAAGGGCTTCACGCCCGAGCAGGCGGCCGTCATGGTCGAGGGCACGTTCTGCGGGGCGAGCGAATTGCTCGCCGCTTCAGACGACGGCCCTGCCGAGCTGCGCCGCCGCGTCACGAGCCCGAACGGCACGACCGAACGCGCCGTCGCCGTGCTCGAGGCGGCAGGCCTCAAGCACGTGTTCGACCGCGCCACCGACGCCGCGCTCGCCCGCGCCCGCGAACTCGCCGCCGGCTGACGGCGCCTCTCGACCCGACGCCGGCGCTTCGTGTTGTGGTGCGAGTCAGTGCGCGGTGCGCGCTTCGCGGGATCGTGCCTTGACGAGCGACTTCGTGAGCCGAACGCTGGCGCCGATCACGAGCACGGCGACGACGGCGCCGACACCCATCGTGAGACCGGCGACGACGGCGTCGGGGTGCTCACGGGTGAGCGTCGGGTTGGTCGCCAATTCGTGCTCGAATCCGGCGGCGAAGCCGATCATGAACAGCCAGCTCGCGACGAGCATCGTCGCGAGGAATGGTGGGATTCTCCTCATGTCACCTCCTTTGCATGACCTGCCAGTATAGCTGATCGTGTAAGAAAATGCCTGAACATGGCCGATTTCGAGAATTCGAGTGGGTTGGCGACAGCGGAAGTGACTTCCCTCGAGGGGTGGGCTATGGTCATCGGAAGCCCGCCAGCTGATGAAGGGAAGCGAGCCCAGCATGTCTCAGAAGAATCCCCGTGGAAACTCCGACAAGAAGCAACCGCAGCTCTCGCTGAAAGAGAAGCGAGCGCAGAAGCGCGAGAAGTCCGAAGACGGCTTCATCAAGGCACGCAAGCGCTGATCACGTACGCGCTGATCGGTACGCGCTGATCCGCGCACGATGCTTCGTCAGTGCTGCAAGCAGGCGCTGACGCACAAGCGCTGACGCGACGCGGCCGGAGGCGGGCAGACACTCCCTCCGGCCGCGTCGTCGTCTCGCCTCCGCACGGGTTCGGACCCGTTCGGGCTCACACCCGCTCGAGCAGCACCATGACCTCGAAGTGCGTCGTCTGCGGGAACATGTCGAACACCCGCCCGCGCACCGGCCGCAGTGACGGCATCGCCTCGAGGTCGCGCGCGAGCGACGCCGCGTTGCAGCTCGAGTAGAGCACGTGGTGAACCGGGGAGGCCTCGAGCCACGCGCTCAACTCCCGCCCGATGCCCCGGCGCGGCGGGTTCACGACCACGAGATCGGGAGCCGTCTCGGCGCCGAGAGCATAGGCGGTGGCATCGCCGGCTTCGAAGCGCACACGCGAGAGCGCAGCATCCGTTCGGCTGAGTTCTGCGCTCGCGACCGCCTCGACGCTCGTCTCGATTCCGGTGACGGATGTCTCGGCGCCCGCGATGTGCAGGGCGAAACCTCCGACGCCCGAATAGAGATCCCAGGCCGAGTCGGGCGCGAGTGCGCGCACCCAGTCGCGTGCCTCGCGGTAGAGCGCCTCGGCGATCTCGGTGTTGGTCTGGAAGAAGCTCTGCGGGCGCAGGTGCATCGTGACCTCGCCGAGCCGCATCGGCAGCGTCTGGGCCTCGGTGAAGACGATCTCGTGCTCGCCCTCGAGCACGGCCTTGTGCTCGGGCAGCACGTTCGCGGTGACGACGCGGGCGTTCGGCAGTTCGGCGAGGAGCCACGGCAGGTGCTTGCGGATGCGCCCGATCGGCTCGGTCGAGCGCACGACGAAACGGATCATGAGTTCGCCGTCGGGGGACTCGGTGAGGATCAGATGCTTGAGCTCGCCCCTGCGGCTCGGCACGTCGTAGGGCGTGAGTCCGGCGCGCGTGATGAACGCGGAGATCACCGGGAACGCCGCACGGTGGCCGGGGGAGCAGATGCCGCACGCCTCGAGGTCGATGCCGTGGCCGTCGGCGTCGAGGATGCCGATCGTCGGAGCCGCCGTCGTGCCGCCGATCACCATCTTCGCCTTGTTGCGGTAGCCGTCTTCGCGGCTCGCGATCGGCGGCAGCCAGTGGAGGCCGTCGTGCGCCTGCAGGAGGTCTTCGGCATGCCGCTGCTTGTCGGCGAGCTGCCTCGCGTAGGGCTGCCCCATGAGCGAGCACGACATGCAGCGCCCGGCGTCGAAGTAGGAGCAGTCCACGGGTTCCAGCGTAGGCGCGGATACGGTGGTCGGGTGAGCGCCGACGACGATCGCCCCCGTGCCCCTGGAGAGCTCGTGCGCGTGCGCGCGACGAAGTGGGACGGCCTGCCGCACTGGGAATTCGACGGGGGCTGGCTCGGCAGCGACGCGCACGGCGACTGGGTGGGCTTTCCGGCGGGCACCCGGTTCGCGCGGCCGGGGCACGCGTTCACGGCGACGTGGGACTCGGTGACGCTCTTCCCGCGCGCGGGCTGGGCGGCCGGGTTCAACGCCGGGCATCCGCGGGGGCTCGGCATCTACGTCGACCTCGCGACGGTTCCTGAATGGCGAGCGGATGCCTCGGGCTCGACGGGCTCGACGGTTCCGACGGGCTCGACGGGCCCGACCGGCTGGACGGTCTCGTACGTGGACCTCGATCTCGACGTCGTCGAGCGCGCGGGTGTGCCGGCGTTCATCGACGACGAAGACGACTTCGCCCAGCATGCGGTGGCGTTCGGATACCCGCCCGAGCTCGTCGCACAGGTGCGCGCCGATGCCGACGCGGTGCTCGGGTCCGTGCAGCGGCGGGAGCCGCCGTTCGACGGTGCGACGGCCGCGGGGTGGGTCGGGCGCCTTGCGAAACTCGGGCGACTCGACTGAGCTGTCAATATGCGTCATCGCAGATATCTACGGATTCTGTGGCATCAGTGACCACATCTCTCGAACGCGTGACGGAGTCACTGGCTGAGCTCACGCGTCGTGTGCAGGCGCTGCAGGCAAGGTGCGCTGCTGAACTCGCGAGTCGCTCACGTTCCGGCGGCGATGACGACATCGCTCGCCGTCATGGTTTCTCCTCTCCCGAGCGATTGATCGCGGCGGCCACGGGCGGCCGGTTCAGCGAGGCCGCCAAGCTGGTGGCGGTGGGGAGGCGACCGCATTGCGGGCCTCGTTCACCGGCGAGACACTGCCGGCGCGGCATCCGCATCTGGCTGCGGGTCTGGAGGCCGGTTCGTTGTGCGTCGACGCCGCCGACACGATCCGCCGGTTCCTCGACGGGGTCGCCATGCGCGCCGATCGAATCGAACTGGGTGAGGCCGAGCGGTTTCTGGTCGAGCGGGCGCCGACGGTCGGAGTTGATGGGCTCACCCGATTGGTCAAGCAGCTGCAGGCACGACTCGACCCCGACGGCGTGAAGCCGCGCGAAGACGAGCTGCGTTCGCAGCGGGGCCTGCGCATCTGGGAGGATCGCGCCGGCATGATCCAGCTGCAGGGCGCGTTCGACCCCGCGAACGGAGCACCGATCAAACTCGCCGTCGAGGCGCTCGTCGGTGCCGAATTTGCACCGGGCCCGTGACGCGAAGCGCGGCTTCGGCACGGCCGGCACGGGGTTCGACGCGGCAGCGGGCGTGGCGGGCGATCCCGAGGCCGGTGGCAGCGGCCGTGAGGGTGTGGGCACCGAACCCGATGAGCTCTTCGACGAGCAGCGCACGATCGCCCAGATGAACGCCGATGCCCTCGCCGACATCGCGCGGCTCTCACTCGGGGCGAAGCAAGCGCCCGCGGCGCTCCGGCAGGCCACGGTGGTCGCGCGCATCGACGCCGAGTCGCTGGCGACGGGTCACGGGCACGCCACGATCGACGGTATCGATCAGCCCGTCTCGGTCGCGACCGTGCGAGAGCTCGCGATGTCCGCCGGCATCAGCCCCGTGCTGCTCGGTCGCCATGCGGAGCCGCTCGCACTCGGTCGTGCGGCCCGGTTGTTCACGCCGGCGCAGAAGCTCGCGCTCATCGAGCGCGACGGCGGCTGCGCGTGGCCCGCGTGCAACAGACCGCCATCGCACACGCAGGCGCATCACATCAGATGGTGGAAGCGACACAAGGGGCGCATCGACCTCTCGAACGGCATCATGTTGTGCTCGCACCATCATCATCGCGTGCACGACGACGGCTGGGTCATCACCGTGCGCGACGGGCAGACCTGGTTCACGCCGCCGCTGCACCTCGACCCGCAGCAGCGACCGCGCCCGGGCAATCGACGGCATCCGTCGATGCGTGTGGGGAGCGGCGCGGTCGTGGCTCGCGCCGCGGCAGCCTGACGCCGTCGCGCTCCGACCTCAGGCCCCGGCGGCGCCGGCAGCCCCCGGCTCGAAGCGATAGCCCATGCCGGGCTCCGTCAGGAAGAACCGCGGCTCCGACGGCGTCGGCTCGAGCTTGCGGCGCAACTGGGCGACGTAGAGACGCAGATACCCGGCGTCGTTCGCATGGAACGGTCCCCACACCTCGCTCAGCAGCATCTGCCTCGTGAGCAGCTTGCCCGGGTTCTTGAGGAACAGCTCGAGCAGTCGCCACTCGGTCGGTGTCAGGCGAACGGATGTCGCGTGCCCCGAGGCATCCGTCGACCTGATGGTCTTCGCGGCGAGGTCGACGGCGAGCGGGCCGATCGAGTACGCCGCGGCATCCGCTTCGCCGCTCGTCGACCGGGCGCGAGCGCGGATGCGGGCGAGCAGTTCGTCCATCGCGAAGGGTTTCGTCACGTAGTCGTCGGCGCCGGCGTCGAGGGCGTCGACCTTCTCGGCCGAGTCGGTGCGGCCCGAGAGCACGAGGATCGGCACCTTCGACCACGCGCGCACCGCCCGGATGACGTCGATGCCGTCGACCTTCGGCATGCCGAGGTCGAGGAGGATCAGGTCGGGGTGCGCGTTCGCAGCCAGGTCGATCGCCTCGGCGCCATCGCGGGCGGCGACGATCTCGTAGCCGCGCGCCGCGAGCGTGATGCGCAGCGCGCGCTGCAACTGGTCGTCGTCGTCGGCGAGGAGGATCCTCATCGCGGCTCCTCTGAGGTCGATGGCGGTGGCGGTGGCGGTGGCGTTGGCGTGGGCGTGGGCGCGGGCGTGGCCGAGGGCAGGGTGACGACCATGGTCAGGCCGCCGCCGGGCGTGTCCTCGACCTCCAGCGTGCCGTCCATCCCCTCGACGAAGCCCTTCGACAGGGCGAGCCCGAGACCGAGTCCCGTGTCGTTGTCGGTGTCGCCGAGGCGTTGGAACGGCGTGAACACCTCGTCGCGCCGTTCGACGGGGATACCGGGCCCGCGGTCGACGACGCGCAGCTCGGTGCGGCCCTGGAATGAGCTCGCGGCGAAGCGCACGCGCTCGCCGTCGGGGCTGTGCCGCACGGCGTTCGCGAGCAGGTTCACGACGACGCGCTGCAGCAGCACGCCGTCGGCGAGCACCGGGTCGAGCTCGTCGGCGAGGTCGAGCTCGATCTCGCCCGGTCCGAGCGCGAGTTCGTCGAGGGCGGGGAAGACGACGTCGGCGACCTCGGTCGGGGCGAGGGTGACGGCGAGCGCCCCGGCCTGCACCCGGCTGACGTCGAGCAGGTTGGTGACGAGCTCGGCGAGGGCGTCGAGGCTCTCGGAGGCGGTCGCGAGCAACTCGTCGCGCTCGGCGGCGGGCAGCTCGACTTCGCGGGAGCGCAGGGCGCTGATGGCGGCCGACGCCGAGGTGAGCGGGCGCCGCAGGTCGTGGCCGACGGCGGCGAGCAGGGCCGAACGCACGCGATCGGTCTCGACGAGGGCGTCGGCCGCCGAGGCCGCGGTGGCGAGCGCGCCGTGCTCGATGGCGGCATCCATCTGGGCGGCGATGACCTGCAGCAACCGGCGTTCCGACGCCTCGAGGTCTTGCCCGTGCAGCTCGAGCACGCCGCGCTCGCCGATGGGGATGCCGGTGACGTGGTCGTCGCTGGCGGGCTCGCCGTCGGCGACCCGGGTCTCGCCGTCGACGAGCAGGCGCACACCCGTGAGTCCGAATGCCTCGCGCGTGCGGGTGACCATCGCCTGCAGCGCGTCTTCACCGCGCAGCACGCTGCCGGCGAGCGTCGCGAGCAGCTGCGACTCGGCGGCCGCACGCCGGGCGACACGCGTGCGGCGGGCGGCCTGGTCGACGACGTAGCTCACGAGCAGCGCGTTGGCGACGTAGAAGACGAGGGCCAGGAACTGGCGGGGGTCGCTGATCGTCAAGGTGTGGATCGGTTCGACGAAGAGGAAGTTGAGGGTGAGGCCCGAGAGCACGGCGGCGAAGAGGCCCGGCCAGATGCCGCCGATCAGGGCGACGACGATGACGAGCAATTGGTAGGCCAGCACGTCGCTCGTGATCGAGGTGTCGGTGTGGAAGACGACGAGCAGCCAGCTGAGCAGCGGACCGGCGATGAGGGCCACGGCGAAGCCGACGAGCAGCCGCTGCCGGCTGAGCGCCCCGCCGAGTTTCGGGAGGGAGAACCCCGAGCCCGCGGCCGCGTGCGTGACGATGTGCACGTCGATGTCGCCCGACTCGCGGATCACGGTCGCACCGATGCCCGGCCCCGTGAACGCCGCGGCGAGCCGCGAGCGGCGGCTGACGCCGATCACGAGCTGCGTGGCGTTCGCCGCCCGTGCGAAGTCGACGAGCGCGCGCGGCACGTCTTCGCCGACGACCTGGTGGAAGGTGCCGCCGAGTTGGTCGACGAGTGTGCGCTGGCGATCGAGGGCACCAGGATGCCGCGCGCGCATGCCGTCGGGATTCGTGACGTGCACCGCGATGAGCTCGCCGCCTGACGAGCGCGACGCGATGCGGGCGCCGCGGCGCAACAGGGTCTCGCCCTCGGGGCCGCCGGTGAGGGCGACGACGACGCGTTCGCGGGCCTCCCACGTGCGGTCGATGCCGTGCTCGACGCGATAGGCCTTCAGGGCGGAGTCGACCTCGTCGGCCAGCCAGAGCAGCGCGAGCTCGCGGAGCGCCGTGAGGTTGCCGAGCCGGAAGTAGTTCGAGAGTGCTGCGTCGATGCGTTCGGCCGGGTAGACGAGGCCGCCCGCGAGGCGATCGCGCAGCGCCTGCGGGGCGAGGTCCACGACCTCGATCTGGTCGGCCGCCCGCAGTACGGCGTCGGGGATGGTCTCGCGCTGGGCCACCCCCGTGATCTGCTGCACGACGTCGCCGAGCGACTCGATGTGCTGGGTGTTGACCGTCGAGATGACGTCGATGCCGGCCTCGAGCAGCTCGTCGACGTCTTGCCAGCGCTTCGCGTGCCGGGAGCCGGGGGCGTTCGTGTGCGCGAGTTCGTCGACGAGGGCGATCTCGGGCCGGCGCGCGAGCACCGCGTCGAGGTCCATCTCGTCGAGTCCCATGCCGCGGTGCTCGACCGTGGTTCGCGGCACCACCTCGAGGCCGGCGACCATCGACGCCGTCGCCTTTCGCCCGTGCGTCTCGACGAAGGCGACGACGACATCGTGGCCCTCGCCCCGCAGCCGCCGGCCCTCTTCGAGCATCGAGTAGGTCTTGCCGACGCCGGGAGCGGCGCCGAGCAGGACCCGAAGCCGCCCCCTTCGCATCGTGCTAGCCCTTCAGCTCTGCGAGGGCGAGGTTCAGCTGCAGCACGTTGACGGTGGGCTCGCCCAGGTACCCGAGATCCCGTGCCTGAATCCTAGACTCCACGAGTTCGCGCACCTCGGATTCGGGCAGGCCGCGCTCGCCGGCGACCCGCGCCACCTGCAGCAGGGCGTACTCGGGGCTGATGTGCGGGTCGAGGCCCGACGCCGACGCGGTGACGGCATCCGCCGGGACATCCGCTTCGGAGACGCCGTTGAACTCGGCGACCTGCGCCTTGCGCTCCTCGATCGCCGCGATGAGGTCGGCGTTCTCGGGGCCCTGGTTGCTGCCGCTCGACGCACCGCCGTCGTAGCCGTCGCCGGCCGCCGACGGGCGGGGTTGGAACCATTCGGGCAGCGGGTTGCCGTCGGCATCCGTGAACGACTGGCCGATGAGGCTCGAGCCGACGATCACGCCATCGGCCGATCTCACGACCGAGCCGTTCGCCTGGGCGGGCAGCACGAGCTGGCCGATGCCCGTGACGACGATCGTGTAGGCGACGCCGAGCACGAGCGTGAAGATGAGCATCGCGCGGACCGCGACCCAGTGGGTGCGTACCGCCGTGCGTGTGGAACTCATGACTCTTGGTTTCCTTTCGAAGGAGTTTCGGTGGTCGAGTAGGCCCGCCAGGGCCGTATCGAGACCTAGAAGCCCGGGATGAGGCTGACGACGAGGTCGATCAGCTTGATGCCGATGAAGGGGGCGATGATGCCGCCGAGGCCGTAGATCAGCAGGTTCCTGCTGAGGATCGCGGACGCGCCGCCGGCCTTGTACTTCACGCCGCGGAGCGCGAGCGGAATCAGGATCACGATGATGATCGCGTTGAAGATGATCGCCGACAGGATCGCCGAGGCGGGGGAGTGCAGCTGCATGATGTTCAGCACCGCGAGCCCCGGGAAGACGCCCGCGAACATCGCCGGGATGATCGCGAAGTACTTCGCGACGTCGTTGGCGATCGAGAACGTCGTGAGCGCCCCGCGGGTGATGAGCAGCTGCTTGCCGATGCGCACGATCTCGATGAGCTTCGTCGGGTCGCTGTCGAGGTCGACCATGTTGCCGGCCTCCTTCGCGGCCGACGTGCCGGTGTTCATCGCGACGCCGACATCGGCCTGCGCGAGCGCCGGGGCGTCGTTCGTGCCGTCGCCCGTCATGGCGACGAGGTTGCCGCCCGCCTGCTCGCGCTTGATGAGCGCCATCTTGTCTTCGGGGGTCGCTTCGGCGAGGTAGTCGTCGACGCCCGCCTCGGCAGCGATGGCCTTCGCGGTGAGCGGGTTGTCGCCCGTGATCATCACGGTGCGGATGCCCATCGCGCGGAGCTCGGCGAAGCGCTCGGTGAGGCCGTCCTTCACGACGTCCTTCAGGTGCACGACGCCGAGGAGGCGCGCCTCGCCGTTCGCGTCCTTCGCGGCGACGACGAGCGGCGTGCCGCCGCTGTTCGAGATCGCCTCGACGCGCTGCTCGAGATCGTCGAACGTGCTCGATGCGATGCGGCCGGAGCCCTCGACCCACGCGATGACGGCAGAACCTGCACCCTTGCGGATGCTCGAGCCGTCGGGCAGGTCGAGCCCCGACATGCGGGTCTGCGCCGTGAACGGCACGACCTCGCCGGCGGGCGCGTCATCGAAGCGGATGCCGCGCTCAGCCGCCAGGTCGACGATCGACGATCCCTCGGGGGTCGGGTCGGCCAGCGACGCGAGGGCCGCTGCACGCTCGAGCTCGGAGACCTCGACGCCCGGCATCGGCACGAACTCGCTCGCGCGGCGGTTGCCGTAGGTGATGGTGCCGGTCTTGTCGAGGAGCAGTGTCGTGACGTCGCCCGCCGCCTCGACGGCACGGCCCGACATCGCAAGCACGTTGCGCTGCACGAGACGGTCCATGCCCGCGATGCCGATGGCCGAGAGCAGGGCGCCGATCGTCGTCGGGATGAGGCAGACGAGCAGGGCGATGAGCACCGGGATCGAGACCGGTGCTGCTGCGTACGAGGCGATCGGGTTCAGCGTGAGCGTGACGATCACGAAGATGATCGAGAGGCTCGCGAGCAGGATGTTGAGCGCGATCTCGTTCGGCGTCTTCTGACGCGAGGCGCCCTCGACGAGCGCGATCATGCGGTCGACGAAGGTCTCGCCGGGCTTCGAGGTGATGCGCACGACGATGCGGTCGGACAGCACGCGGGTGCCGCCCGTGACCGCCGAGCGGTCGCCGCCCGACTCCCGCACGACCGGCGCTGACTCGCCCGTGATCGCCGACTCGTCGACCGAGGCGATGCCGTGGATGATGTCGCCGTCGCCCGGGATCGGCTCGCCCGCCGTCACGACGACGACGTCGCCGAGCCGGAGGTCGCCCGAGGAGATCTCCTCTATCGAGGTGCGTTCGGCCGCGGCATCCGCGACCCCGTCGTACGCCGTGACGCGGCGGGCGATCGTCGACGTGCGGGTCTGCCGCAGGGTATCGGCCTGCGCCTTGCCGCGGCCCTCGGCCACCGACTCCGCGAGGTTCGCGAAGAGCACGGTGAGCCAGAGCCAGACGGCGATCGCCCAGGTGAACGAGAGCGGCACGGCCGTGCCGCCCGACGAGCCGTTGCCGCCGGCGAACGGCTCGGCGATCGCGAGCACGGTCGTGAGCGCGGCGCCGACCTCGACGAGGAACATGACGGGGTTGCGCCACATCTGCCTCGGGTCGAGCTTCGTGAACGCACCCGGTAGGGCCTGCGCGATCTGCGCGGGCCCGAAGGCGCCGGCGGGGCGCTTCGAGGGGGAGCCCATCTGACGAGGGGTGTGCTCCGTCACGGATTCAGGTGCCGACGGCTCAGGGGCCGAGGCAGTGGAGACGATGGACATTTCAGTTCAGCCCTTCAGCCAGGGGACCCAGCGTGAGAACGGGGAAGTACGTGAGTGCGGTCACGATGACGGTGACGCCGACGAGGAGGCCGACGAACTGCGGCCGGTGGGTGGGCAGTGTGCCGGCGGTTGCGGGCACCTTGTCCTGCGCGGCGAGGGAGCCGGCGAGAGCGAGCACGAGCACGATCGGGATGAACCGGCCGAGCAGCATCGCGACGCCGAGCGCGGTGTTGAACCACGGGGTGTTCGCCGTGAGGCCGGCGAACGCCGAGCCGTTGTTGTTCGACGCGCTCGTGAACGCGTAGAGCACTTCGCTCATGCCGTGGATGCCGGGGTTCCAGATCGAGACCGACTCGACGTCCTCGCGAATTCCGGGGATCGCGAACGACAGCGCGGTGCCCACGAGCACGAGCGTCGGCGTGACGAGGATGTAGAGGCTCGCGAGCTTGATCTCGCGCGGTCCGATCTTCTTGCCGAGGTACTCGGGCGTGCGGCCGACGAGCAGGCCCGCGATGAACACCGCGATGATCGCGAGCACGAGCATGCCGTACAGGCCCGAGCCGACACCGCCGGGGGCGACCTCGCCGAGCATCATGTTGAGCATCGGCATCATGCCGCCGAGGGCGGTGAAGGAGTCGTGCATCGAGTTCACGGCGCCGGTCGAGGTGAGCGTCGACGTGGTGCCGAAGAGCGCCGAGCCGAAGATGCCGAAGCGCGCCTCCTTGCCCTCGAGTGCGCCGCCGGCGAGTTCGGGTGCTGTGCCGTTGCCGCCCGATTCGAGCGCGCTCAGTGCGAAGAGCGAGATCACGTAGAGCGTCGCCATGACGGCGAGGATCGCGTAGCCCTGCTTGTTCGAGCCGACCATCCTGCCGAAGGTGCGGGGCAGGGCGAACGGGATCGCGAGCATGAGCACGTTCTGGAAGAGGCTCGTCCAGGCGGTCGGGTTCTCGAACGGGTGCGCGGAGTTCACGTTGAAGAAGCCGCCGCCGTTCGTGCCGAGCAGCTTGATGACCTCCTGCGAGGCGACCGGACCACCGGGCACGTTCTGCGTGTTGCCGGCGAGCGTCGTGATCTCGGTGAAGCCGTTGAAGTTCTGCACGACGCCGCCGATGAGCAGCACGATCGCGCCGATGACCGAGAGCGGCAGCAGCAGGCGGAACGAACCGCGGAACAGGTCGACCCAGAAGTTGCCGATCGTGCCGGAGTTCGCTCGTGCGAATCCGCGCACGAGCGCCACGGCCACGGCGATGCCGACGGCCGCAGAGACGAAGTTCTGCACGGCGAGGCCCGCGAGCTGCACGGTGTAGCCCATCGTGAGCTCGGGGGAGTACGACTGCCAGTTCGTGTTCGCGACGAAGGACGCAGCGGTGTTGAACGACAGCCCCTCGGGCACGGCCGGCAGGCCGAGCGAGTAGGGCAGCACGGCCTGGGCGCGCTGCAGCACGTACACGAACAGCAGGCCGATGACCGAGAAGGCGAGCACGCCCCGGAGGTACGCGGGCCACGACTGCTCGGAGCGCGGGTCGACGCCGATGAGGCGGTAGAGACCGCGTTCGACCTTCCAGTCGCGATCGCTCGAGTAGAGGCGCGCCATGTAGTCGCCGAGCGGGCGGTAGAGGAGGGCGAGGATCAGGGCGAGCGTGGCCGCCTGCATGACGGCGAAGAGCACGTCCATGCCGGTGATGCCGCCCATCAGAACCGCTCCGGTTTCACGAGGGCGTACACGAGGTACACCACGGCGGCGACACCCAACGCGGCAGCGAGGAGTTCGAAGAAGATCACAGCTTCTCGACCCCCCTGGCGATGAGGCCGACGAGTACGAACACGGCGATGATGCCGAGAATGTAGACGACGTCGAGCACGAAGACTCCAGGTTCGGGAGTTCCGCAGGCCGCGGGGCGCGGCGGGCGGTCAGTTTTCACTGCGCTAGCGATGCAACACCCGAGCGGATGCCGCGTGGCCGATCCTCATGGAGCCCTAACGCCTCATCGGGCGATCCGAATGCGCCGCTCACGCGTGCGGCCGCGGCGCCCGCGGCACGCTACGTTTGGCACATGAACGCGGCGGACACCATCTCGGTCATCGCCGAGGTCATCGGATGGTTCGCGCTCGCCGCGGGACTCGTGTGCCTGCTGCTCGCGCTCCTCATCCGGCTCGCCGACGGTCGCTGGATCCGCACCGAGGCGGTCGTCATCGACGGCGACGGCGACGGCGACGGCACCAACGGCACCGTCGTGCGCTGGTTCACGGACGACGGCTTCCAGTCGCGGCCGCTCAGCGCAGAAGAGCGTGCCCACGTCACCCGCCCCGACGAAGAGCCCGCGTTCTACAAAGAGCGCGAGCCCTACCGCCTGCGACTCCACGAGCCGCCGCAGGGCCGACGCGTGATCCGCATCCTCGGCATCGTCTTCATCGGCATCGCCGCGGCCTCGGCCGTCATCGGCACCGTGCTGATGTTCGTCGGCTGACGACCCGGCTGAGGCCTATTCGAGCGCCGCGAACCGCTCGATGTCGCCCTCGGTGCCCGAGACGATGATGAGGTCGTGGTTGGACACCACGGTGTTCTCGGTCGCGTAGGTGAACGGCTTGCCGGGGCTCTTCACGCCGACGACGGTCACGCGGTACTTGGATCGCACGCCCGACTCGGTGAGGTTCTTGCCGCGGATCGGCTTCGGCGGGTACATCTTCACGAGGGCGAAGTCGTCGTCGAACTCGATGAAGTCGAGCATGCGACCGCTCACGAGATGCGCGGTGCGCTCGCCGGCCTCGCGCTCGGGGTAGATCACGTGGTTCGCGCCGATGCGCTGCAGGATCTTGCCGTGCGAGGCCGAGATCGCCTTGGCCCAGATCTGCGGGATCTTCAGGTCGACGAGGTTCGCCGTGATGAGTACCGACGCCTCGATCGACGACCCGACCGCGCACACCGCGATCGAGAAGTCCTGCGCGCCGATCTGCTTGAGCGCGTCGATCGACTTCGCGTCGGCGACGACGGCGTGGGTGACCCGCTCCGACCACTTCTGCACGAGCGTCTCGCTCTCGTCGACGGCGAGCACTTCGCGGCCGAGCCGGTCGAGCTGGCCCGCGGTCGCGGCTCCGAAACGGCCGAGGCCGATCACGAGCACCGGGGCGTCGTGCCTGATTCGATCAACCAACGATGGGCCTCTCTTCCGGACGCTTGAACAACTGCCGGCGCTGGCTCGCCGCGAGGGCCGCGGCGAGTGTCACTGTACCAACCCGCCCCATGAACATCGTGGCCGCCATGACGTAGACGCCCTCGGGCGGCAGTTCGGCCGTGAGGCCGGTCGACAGGCCGCATGTCGCGAACGCCGAGATCACGTCGAAGAGCACGTAGTCGAAGGGCTGCTTCGTGATCTGCAGGATCGCGATCGACGAGACCGCGACGATCGTCGCGCCCCAGAGCACGACGCTCACCGAGAGGCGCAGCATGTCGCGCGGGATGCGGCGGCCGAACGCCTCCATCGAGGGTGCGCCGCGGGCCTCGGCGAACGCGGCGAGGAACAGCACGGCGAGGGTCGTGACCTTGATGCCGCCGGCGGTCGACGCCGAGCCGCCGCCGATGAACATGAGCATGTCCGAGACGAGCATGCTCGAGCCGTTGAGGTCGTGCATGTTGATCGTCGCGAACCCGCCCGATCTCGTCATCACCGACATGAAGAACGACTGGAAGACGGTCGGCCCCGCGTCGAGCTGGCCGTAGGTCTTCGGATTGCCGTACTCGAGCAGCAGGAACATCGCGGCGCCGGCCACGAAGAGGATCGTCGTCGTCGCGAGCGTCAGCTTGACGTGCACACTCCAGCGATGCGGATGCCGCCAGGCCCGGGCCAGCGCGAAGATGACGGGGAATCCCAGGCTGCCGAGGAACACGCCGAGCATGAGCAGCGACTGGAACCAGTAGTCGCCGACGAGCGGTTCGAGGCCGCCCGGGTTCGGGCTGAACCCCGTGTTCGTGAAGGCCATCGCCGAGTAGTAGAAGCTGTACCAGAACGAGTGCCAGGCGTCGTATCCCGTCGCGAGCATGCTCGGGATCATGCCGATCGCGATCGTCACCTCGATGACGAGGGCGCTGATCGCGACGGTCGCGAGCAGCCCGCCGACCTCGCCGAGCCGCACCGCCTGGCGTTCGGAGACGGGGCCGACGTGGATGCGCGACGGGTTGGAGTCGCTCGCCGCGATGAGCTTGGCGCGGAGGCCCAGACGGCGCGAGATGACCATGCCGAGGATCGACGCGAGGGTCAGCACGCCGACGCCGCCGATGTTGACGCCGATGAAGACGAGGGTGTTGCCGAGCGGCGACCAGTGCGTGGCCATGTCGACCGTCGAGAGGCCCGTGACGCAGATGACCGAGACGGCCGTGAACACCGCGTCGTGGAGGGGCGTGATCCGCCCGTCGGCGCTCGCGATCGGCAGCGAGAACAGCACCGTGAACAGCACGATGAGCGCCGCGAAGATGAGGATGGCGAACCTCGACGGCGAGTGCTTCATGAGGGCGTCGACGGCGTCGCGAACCCTGCCGAGCCACGACCGGCGGTCGACTCGGCCGAGCCGACCCAACGGCTGTGCGCGCATCGAGCCCCCTCTGTGCCGTCACCGAACGCGTGAGTCATGGTACTCCCCGCCGGGAGTGACTAGCCTTGGGGCATGGCGGACATCTTCGACGTGGTGGCGGATTCGACGCGGCGCGACATCCTCGCCGTACTCCTCGAACGCGAGGCGGAGGTGCCGTCGTCGGGCGGCGAGATCAGCGTCTCAGAGATCGTGAGCGCGCTCGGCGCGAGTCAGCCGACGGTCTCGAAGCACTTGAAGGTGCTGCGCGAGTCGGGCCTCGTGGCGGTGCGCGAAGAGGGCCAGCACCGCTTCTACAAGCTCGATCGCACGCCGCTCGAGACCCTCGAAGACTGGCTGATTCCATTCATGTCGACGGATGCCGCGGCAGACGCGGCGACGCTCGCGAACGCCGGCGCGTCCGCGCGCGAAGAAGCGGCGCTCAACGAAGAGCAGTTCGCCTTCGCCTCGGCGATCGGCAAGGCCTTCGCCGAGACCGCCCACCAGGTCACCGCCGTCGTCAAGCGCAAGTAGGCGCACCCCGCGGGCGAGCGCTCACGCCACGAGCGCGAGGACGAACGCGAGGCATGCCGCGGTCGCCGTGATCGTGCGCACGTGGTTCCACGCGACCCAGCCCGGGCGGAACGCCTGCCAGGCGTCGGCGAGCGCCGCGGCATCCGCTGCCGAAGGTGTTGCCAAGCGGTTGTTGCGCGGCACGTTCGCGCCGCCCGTGACGCCGACCACGCCGACGAGGTAGAGCGCCGCCCCGGCGAGCGACCACCACGTCGCGCCCTCGGGTTCGCCGAGGACGGCGAAGACGACGAGTGCCGCGACGACGAGCGCCGTGCCGAAGATCGCGAGCATGAGCGGTGCCCGCACCGCGGTGACGTTGATCTCGCGCATCGCCCGTGCCGCGTCGGCCGCGGGCAGGCGGGCGAGGCCCTGGGTGACGAAGCCCGAGAAGGCGAAGAAGACGCCGGCGACGATGCCGGTGCCGAGCGTTGCGATGATGAGCGGTACTTCGACGAGTGCGGTCATGCGCCCAGTCTGCCGGTCGGGTTTCGGCGAGCTCAACCGGCGGGGTCAGCGCAGCGGCTTGATCATCTCGAGCTCGAGCCCGCCGGGCGCGAGATCGTACTCGCGACTGCGGCCGGTGAGCGTGAAGCCGAGCTTCTCGTAGAACCGGATCGCCCGCGGGTTGCCCTCGTGCACTTCGAGCCGAAGCGTGCCGCCGAACCCGAGCGCCCACTGCTCGACCGCCTCGAGCAACCGCCGCGAGACGCCGGCGTCGTCGCCGCGGTGGTCGGGTGCGACGTAGACGCCGACGAGCATCGGGCCCGACGCGGCATCCGGAATGTAGCCGCCCATGTGGCCCACCCAGCGCTCGCCGGCGATCGCGACGATCGAGGTCTGACCGTGCGTCGTGCCGCGGGCGGCACGCGCACGCCAGGCCGCCTCGTCGACCTCGAGGGCCCTGGCGAGCGTCTCGCCGTAGGCCAGCGGAGTGTCGCGCAGCATCTCGAGGCGCAGTGCGCGCACGGCCTGCCAGTCGGCTTCCTCGGTGGTTCGGAACACGGGGTCGGGGCGGGTCATCCCTCGACGGTAATGCACGGGGCGAGGGCTGCCGTCTCGATCCGGTAGACTACCCCGAGGCTTTCTGGCCTCCGGCCGCGGCACGCGCGTCCGACTCGATCTTTTCTGTGAGGTTCTGATGGGTTCCGTCATCAAGAAGCGCCGCAAGCGTATGGCGAAGAAGAAGCACCGCAAGCTGCTTCGCAAGACGCGCCACCAGCGTCGCAACAAGAAGTAGTCCTTCGAGACTCGGCTGAGCGTCAGGCCCTGCGGCCTGGCGCTTTTCGCTGTGCCCGGGCGACGGTGGTCGAGTAGGCGCGCCAGCGCCGTATCGAGACCCGGCCTACGATCGACATATGCCCCGCGACATCCGTCTCACCCTCATCGGCAAGCCCGGCTGCCACCTCTGCGACGACGCGCGGGAGGTGGTCGTGGCCGTCATGGCCGAGATCGAGGCGACGGATGCCCCGCCGCGCATCGTGCTCGACGAGCGCTCGATCCTCGACGACGACGAACTGCGCGCCCGCTACGCGGAAGAGATCCCCGTCGTGCTCATCGACGATGTCGTGCACAACTACTGGCGCATCGACCCCGTTCGGCTGAAGGCGGCGCTCGGCGCCGTGGTGCGAGCGCCGGTGACCCCGCAGGCCTGAGCCCGGCGCTCAGGCGTCGCGGGCGCAGCGGAAGCCGATGTGCGTCGTCGCCGAGTCGTCGGCCTGCGGAGACCGGGCCGCCGGGCGGTAGCGCAGGCAGTAGTCGGGCGAGCACAGGTGCGAGCCGCCCTTGAGCACGCGGCGGGGGATGCGCGAGCCCGGTTCTGCGGATGCCGCGGCGAGCAGGTTCGGGCGACGTTCGGCGTCGACCGCCTCGACACCGGGCGGGTTGTGGCGCGCGGTGTAGAAGTCGGTGGTCCACTCCCAGACGTTGCCGGTGACGTCGAAGAGGCCGTAGCCGTTCGCCGGGAACGTCATGACGGGCGAGGTACCGACCCAGCCCTCGGCGCCCGTGTTGCGGTAGGGGAACGAGCCCTGCCAGCGGTTCACCATGAGCCGGCCGCCCGGGAACTCCTCGTCGCCCCACGCGAAGCGTGCACCGTCGAGCCCGCCGCGAGCGGCGAACTCGGACTCGGCCTCGGTGGGCAGGCGCTTGTCGACCCACGCGGCGTAGGCCGAGGCATCCTCGAAGCTCACCTGCACGACCGGGTGGGTGGGGCGGTCGGCGAGCGCGTCGACGACGGCACCTTCAGGGGTCACCGTGCCATGAGAAGCGGATGGTGCGGGGCCGAACGGATGCCGCCAGCTCGCGCCCTCACCCCAGCGCCACCACTGCCGCCACTCGCGCAGGTCGACAGGGCCCGCAGTGGGCGTGAAGACGAGCCCTCCCGGAACGAGGTCGGCGGGGTCGACGCCCGGGAAGTCCGCCGGGTCCATCGGGCGCTCGGCGACGGTGACGTAGCCGGTCGCCTCGACGAATGCGGCGAACTGCTCGTTCGTGACGGGGTGCACGTCGAGTTCGAACGAGTCCACCGTGCGCTCGTGCACCGGGGTCTCGTCGGCGTAGAACTCGTCGGAGCCCATGCGGAACGTGCCGCCCTCGATGCGGATCATGGGCGTCGTCGCGCTGTCGCTCGTCACCCTCAGAGCCTACGTCGTACGCGGGTCAGGGGAGCAGGCGCGTCGGGCCGCGGAAGAGGTACGTCGTCTCGCGGATCGAGTGCTCGTCGAGCATGAGCATCAAGACGCGGGCGAGGCCCATGCCGAAGCCGCCGTGCGGGGGCACGCCGTAGCGGAAGAAGTCGAGGTAGAACTCGAGCTCCTCCGGGTCCATGCCCTTGTCGAGGGCCTGCGCGGTGAGCACGTCGATGCGGTGCTCGCGCTGCGCGCCCGTCGAGATCTCGACGCCGTTGTAGATGAGGTCGTACGAGTTCGTGAGGCTCGGGTCGCCCTCGTGCCGCATGTGGTAGAACGGCCGGATGCTCGACGCGTAGTCGGTGAGGAAGACGAAGTCGTGGCCGAACGCCTCTTTCACGTACGCCGAGATCTGGCGCTCGCCTTCCGGGTCCATGTCGTCGTCGGCGCGGGGGATGACGTAGCCGCGGTCGGCGACGATCTGCTTCGCCTCGGCGAGCGGGATGCGCGGGAACGGCCGCGTCGGCACCGCGAGCTCGATGCCGAACAGCTCGGCGATCTCGGCGCCGTGCTTGGCGACGACGGCCTCGAAGCCCGCGACGAGCAGCTCTTCGTGCAGGGCCATGACGTCTTCGTGCGAGTCGATCCAGCTGATCTCGGTGTCGACCGAGGTGAACTCGGTCGCGTGACGCGAGGTGAACGAGGGGTCGGCGCGGAACGCGGGCCCGACCTCGAAGACGCCGCCGAAGCCGGCCGCCTGCGCCATCTGCTTGAAGAACTGGGGGCTCTGGGCGAGGTACGCCTTGGTCTCGAAGTACTCGACCTCGAACAGCTCGGCGCGCGACTCCGACGCCGAGGCCATGAGCTTCGGGGTCTGGATCTCGATGAGGCCCTTCTCGACCCAGACACCGCGGAGCGCGTGCAGGAACGTGGTCTGGATGCGGAAGATGAGGGCCTGCTTGGGGTGGCGCAGGTCGAGGAAGCGCCAGTCCATGCGCTTGTCGAGGCTCGAGTCGGCGGCGATCGGCGTCTCGGGGTTCGCGGCGGTGACGATGTCGAGGGTGGCGAGCTTGACCTCGAGGCCGCCGAGTTTCACGCGCTCGTCGTGCTTCAGCTCACCGGTCACGGTGATGAACGAGCCGTGCGCGAGCGCCGAGATGGCCTCGGTCGTCGCCAGGCGAGCGGCGTTCCCTGAGCTCGTCGAAGGGGCCTCGGGGTCGCCCTGCTGGCTCTCATCGAGTTCCCGCGTCGCGGGGTTCACGAGCTGCACGGCACCCGACTCGTCGCGAAGGATGACGAACTGCACCTTCTTCTGATCGCGCACGGTTTCGACCCATCCGGACACGGTGACGGGGCCGTCGGGGAGCGCGGCGAGGTTCTTGACGAGGGTGCGGGTGTTCACGATCGTCCATCCTACCGGTGGGGGTTCGCGACCCGTTCTGTCGACGTCGGCACAGCGGGCATAGGGTGGCGGAAGGCACGCGGCCGTGGGGGCCGCGCGTCGCAGCATCGGGGGGAGCGGGGTCATGGACGGAAGCGATCGACGGGTGCCGATCGACGCGCAGCAGGTTGCGGCACCGCTCACACGGTCGGCCGTCTTCCTGGTGGTGACGATCCCGTCGCGCGACGATGCGCTGAGCGCCGTGCTCGAGGTGATCGCCGGCATCGACGACCTCGTCAAGTCCGTCGGATTCCGCGACCTCGGGGGCAATCTCTCGTGCGTCGTCGGCATCGGCTCGGATCTCTGGGACCGGCTGGGTCGAGCCGACCGGCCGGCGGAGCTGCGCCCCTTCACGCAGATCGAGAACGGGGAGCATCGCGCACCGGCGACCCCGGGCGACCTGCTGTTCCACATCCGCGCCGATCGGGCCGACTTCTGCTTCGAGTTCGAACGACTGCTGCTCGAGCAGCTCGGCGATGCGGTCGAGGTGGCCGACGAGGTCATCGGCTTCCGCTACTTCGACGCACGGGACCTGCTCGGGTTCGTCGACGGCACCGCGAACCCGTCGGGCGCGGGCATGACCGAGGCGACGCTCATCGGCGACGAGGACCCGGCGTTCGCCGGCGGCAGCTACGTCGTCGTGCAGAAGTACCTGCACGACCTCGCCGTCTGGAACGCGATGACGACCGAGCAGCAGGAGGCGGTGATCGGACGGCGGAAGGCCGACAACCTCGAACTCGACGACACCGAACCGCAGCGGGCGCACAAGACCCTCGCGACGATCACCGGCGACGACGGCGTGGAGTTCGAGATCCTGCGAGACAACATGCCGTTCGGCAGCCCCGCAGCGGGTGAGATGGGCACCTATTTCATCGGGTACTCCCGTCGCCTGTGGGTCATCGAGCGGATGCTGCAGCGCATGTTCCTCGGCGACCCGCCGGGTTACCACGACCGCATCCTCGACGCGTCGACCGCGACGACGGGCGGCACGTTCTTCGTGCCGCCGCTCCACCTGCTCGAGGCGCTCGCGGGCGCCGACTGACGATCGACGTGCGCCGGCGGCGACGGCGAGCGGCACGCTCGGCGGTTTCATAGGGAGGCGCTCTCTAGACTGGAAGCCGTGCCGGCCGACCAGATCCATCTCGTGCGCCATGGCGAGGTGTTCAACCCCCAGGGTGTGCTCTACGGGCGACTCCCGGGCTACGGCCTCTCAGACCTCGGCCACCGCATGGCGCAGTCCGCCGCCGACGACCTCGTCGCCCGCGACCGCCCGGTCGCAGCGCTCGTGGCATCGCCCCTGCAGCGCACGCAGGAGTCCGCGGCTCCCATCGCCGCGACATTCGGTCTCGCCCCGCGGCTCGACGAGCGGGTGATCGAACCCGAGAACCGGTTCGAGGGCAAGCGCCTGCGCGGCGAGGGCGGCGCGCTCCGCGACATCCGCAATTGGCCGTTGCTCGTGAACCCGTGGCGACCCAGCTGGGGCGAGCCGTTCCGCTCGATCGCCGACCGCATGCTCGCCGCGATCGACGACGCCTGGCGGTCGGCCGACGGCGGCGACGTCGTGATCGTGAGTCACCAGCTGCCGATCTGGATGGTGCACCGGCGCCTCGCGGGCGACTCGCTCGCGCACGACCCCCGGCATCGGCGTTGCGCGCTGTCGAGCATCACGACGCTCGAACGACGCGGCGAACCGTTCGTCGAGGTGGGCTACACCGACCCCGCGGCGGGACTCGCCGCACAGGCCACAGACGTAGGAGCAGTGTGATGAGGTCTCGATACGCTCGCTTCGCTCGCTACTCGACCAGCGTCGCGGCGGTGGCCGTGGCATCCGCGCTGTTGCTGACCGGGTGCACGAGCGATCCGCTCGCCGAGCAGTTCCGCGAGGGCAGCGGCAAGAACTACATCGCCGGCGATGGCACGATCACGGTCTACGACGCGGCCGACCGCGGCGAGCCGATCGAATTCGCCGGCGAGACCGTCGAGGGCGAGCAGTACGACTCCGCCGATGACGCGGGCAAGGTGCAGGTCGTCAACTTCTGGTACGCGGGCTGTGCTCCGTGCCGGGTCGAAGCGCCGATTCTGCAAGAGGTGCACGAGGCCGTCGACGCCGACGAGGTGAGCTTCGTCGGCGTGAACGTGCGCGACCAGGCCGGCACCGCAGCGCCCTTCGAGCAGGACTACGGCATCACCTACCCCTCGGTGCTCGACGTCGAGACCGGTGAGGCGCAGCTCGCGTTCGCCGGCCGGGTGCCGCCCGCCGCCGTGCCGACGACGATCGTGCTCGACCAGAACGGCAAGGTGGCCGCGCGCGTGCTCGGCCAGCTGAAAGACGCGTCCATTCTGCAGACGATTATCGACGACCTCCTCGCCGAGCAGGCCTAGCGCATGGGCGCGGGCGAGATCGTGCTGAACGGGCAGTTGCTCGCGGCGATGCCGATCGCGCTCGCCGCCGGGCTGGTCTCGTTCCTCTCGCCGTGCGTGCTGCCGCTCGTGCCCGGGTACCTGGGCTACCTCGGCGGCTTCACGGATGCATCCGCTGACGCCGTCACCGAACGCAGGAACCGCCGGCGGCTGCTGCTCGGCGTGCTGCTCTTCATCGCCGGGTTCACGGTGGTGTTCGTGAGCTTCAACCTCGTCGCGGGGTTCGCCGGCTCGTGGCTCGTGCGCTACGCCGACGTGATCGTGCGCATCGCGGGCGTGCTGCTCATCCTCATGGGGCTCGTCTTCATCGGCCAGTTCACATTCATGCAGCGCACGATCAAGCCGTCGTGGCGCCCGGCGACCGGGCTCGCGGGCGCGCCGCTGCTCGGTGTGGTCTTCGGCCTCGGCTGGACCCCGTGCATCGGCCCGACCCTCGCCGTCGTGCTCGCGCTCAGCGCCGACTCCGCCTCGGCCGGCCGTGGCGTGCTGCTCGGCCTCGCGTACTGCGTCGGCCTCGGCATCCCGTTCCTGCTCGTGGCAGCCGGCTTCAGCTGGGTCACGGGCTCGCTCTCCTTCCTCCGTCGCCACATCCGTGCGATCAACATCGCGGGAGGTGCGCTGCTCATCGTGATCGGCGTGCTCATGGTGACGGGCATCTGGTCGATCTGGATGTACGAACTGCAGGCGGTGATCACGGGTTTTGTCCCCGCAATCTGACCCCGGCGCGCCGTCGCGGCCCGCCGACCACATCGACTCGACCGCGGCCGACCCCGGCGAGACGCCCGTCAACCAGCCGAAGCTCGGCTTCGTCGGCTGGCTGCGCTTCGCCTGGCGCCAGCTCACGAGCATGCGCACCGCGCTGCTGCTGCTGCTGCTGCTCGCGATCGCCGCGGTGCCCGGCTCGCTCGTGCCGCAGCGTTCGAGCGACCCCAACGGCGTCACGCAGTACTTCGACGACAACCCGAGGCTCGCACCGATCCTCGACGGCTTCCAGATGTTCGACGTCTACACCTCGGCCTGGTTCTCGGCGATCTACCTGCTGCTCTTCGTCTCGCTCATCGGCTGCATCATTCCGCGCACGAAGCACCACTTCGAGGCGCTGCGGGCCAGGCCGCCGCGCACGCCGGTGCGGCTGTCGCGGCTCGCGGGGTACACCGAGCGCGCCCTTCCGGTCGATCTCGATACGCGTGCTCCTTCGTCGCTCGCTACTCGATCAACGGAGAGCGCTGCGGCAGCGATCGACTCCGCTGCGAAGCAGCTGCGGCAGGCGGGCTACCGCGTCGAGCGGTACGAGCTGCGCGGCGAGCCATCCGTCTCGGCCGAGCGAGGCTACCTGCGCGAGACCGGCAACCTGGTCTTCCACACGGCCCTCGTCGGTGTGCTCGTGGCCGTCGGCTTCGGCGGCGGCTTCGGCTTCTCGGGTCAGCGCGTGATCGTCGAGGGGCAGACCTTCGTGAACACGCTCGCGGCCTACGACTCGTTCAACCCGGGGCGCTTCTTCACCGACACGAGCCTCACGCCGTACGGCCTGACGCTCGAGAGCCTCGACGCGGTCTACGAGACGCGCAACCAGCATGCGATCGGCCAGCCCATCGACTTCACGGCCCACGTGACCGTGCAGGGGCAGGGCGGCGAGCCGGAAGAGCGCACGGTGAAGGTGAACGAGCCGCTCTACACGCACGGCACCGACGTCTACCTGCTCGGAAACGGCTATGCGCCGACGATCACGGTGCGGAACGCCGACGGGGACGTCGTCTTCACCGACGCCGTGCCCTTCCTGCCGCAAGACGCGAACCTCACCTCGATCGGTGTCGTCAAGGTGCCCGACGGCATGCCCGAGCAGCTCGGCATGGTCGGCTTCTTCTACCCGACGCAGACCGAGCTCACCTCGGGCGCCTACACCTCGAGCTACCCCGACCTGATCCTGCCGGTGCTGACGCTCAACGTCTACGAGGGCGACCTCGGCATCGACGAGGGCGCGCCGACCTCGGTGTACACGCTCGACCCGTCGACCATGCAGCAGCTCACGGGCGGCAAGACGGGCGTCGACTCGATCGAACTGCAGCCCGGCGAGACCGCCGAACTGCCGAACGACCTCGGCACGGTGACCTTCGACGACGTGACGCCGGGCGCCGCGCCCGCCGCCGACACCGACGCGGCCGACGCCGACGCCGCCGACGCCGACGCCGACGCGGCCGACGCCGACGCGCAGCGCGACTACTCGCAGAGCGTCTCGCGCTTCGCGAGCTTCGACATCCACCACGACCCGACGCAGATGTGGGTGCTCGCCTTCGCGGCGCTCATCCTCGGCGGGCTCCTCGTCTCGCTCTTCGTGCCGCGCCGGCGCATGTGGGTCAAGGCCGTGACGAAGGCCGACGGCAGCGTCGTGCTCGAGTACGCCGCGCTCGCCCGCGGCGACGACCCCGGACTCGACGACGCCGTGGCGGCGTTCGCCGACAAGCACGCCGGGCCCGCCCGGCCGCCCGCACCCGCCGAAACCGCAGGTGCCACCGAGAAGTCTTCGACGTAAGGTAGAACAGTGCAGCTGACCCTCGACGAGATCTCCATCCTCTGCGTGTACTCGGCCATGGTCGTGTACGCGATCGCCTTCATCGCGTTCTCGATCGACCTCGCGCGCCGCTCAGCGGCGGCGACGGCGGTGACGGATGCCTCGGCTCGCGCGGCGTCGAACGCCCGTGTCGAATCGAAGGCGAGTGTCGCCGTCGGCGCGGCAGGCGCTTCGAGCGAAGCGAGCCCGTCGAGCACCGCGGGCACGGCGAAGCCGGCGGCATCCACTCGCCTGAATGCGGCGCGACCGGGTCAGGAGGGCGAGATCGCCTACGGCCGCTCGCCCGCGCTGCGGGTCGGGGTCGCGATGACGGTGCTCGCGTGGATCCTGCACCTCTCGGCCGACGTGCTGCGCGGCCTCGCCGCCGGCCGGGTGCCGTGGGCGAACATGTACGAGTTCGCGCTCACGGGCACGCTCATCATCACCACGGTCTTCCTCATCGTGATCGTGGTCGCCAAGCACGACCTGCGCTTTCTCGGCACCTTCATCACGGGCCTCGTGCTCGTGCTGCTCGGCGTCGCGGCGCTGAACTTCTACGTCAGCCCGATCCCGCTGCCGCCGGCGCTGCAGTCGGTGTGGCTCGTCATCCACGTGTTCGTGGCGAGCGCCTCGGTCGGCCTCTTCGCGCTCGGCTTCGCGCTCTCGGTCGTGCAGCTCATGCAGGCGCGCCGCGAGTCGATCGTCGCCACGGCGAAGGCGGCCAAGCTCACGTTCCTCGCGACGCTGCCCGATTCGGTCACGCTCGAGAACCTCGCGTACCGCATCAACATCATCGGCTTCATCATGTGGACCTTCACCCTCATGGCGGGCTCGGTCTGGGCCGAGAAGGCCTGGGGCCGCTACTGGGGCTGGGACACCAAGGAGGTGTGGACCTTCATCATCTGGGTGGTCTACGCCGGCTACATCCACGCTCGTGCGACGCGCGGCTGGCGCGGCTCGCGTTCGGCGTGGCTCGCGATCATCGGCTTCTCGACGGTGCTCTTCAACTTCACGGTCGTGAACCTGTTCTTCAAGGGACTGCACGCGTACTCGGGTCTCTGAGTCGCGGGCGCTGATCCGCGGCGCCTGATCCGCGCAAGCATTGCGGTCGCCCATGCGAGCGAGCACCATCGCTCTATGAGGCTGCTCGAACGCGAGGGTGAGATCGCCGAGCTCGGCGACGCCGTGCGCGCGGCCGCCGAGGGGCGCGGCGGGGTCGTGCTCGTGCACGGCGAGGCGGGCATCGGCAAGTCGAGCCTCGTGAACGCGCTGCGCGACGAGCCGCCGGGCGGCAGCCGGGTGCTCGTCGGCGCGTGCGACGCGCTCTCGACGCCCCGCACGCTCGGGCCGCTGCGCGACCTGATCCCGCAGGTGGGCCCGCGCCTCGGCGGGGCCCTTCGCGCGGGCGAGCGGGAGGAGGTGTTCGCGGCGCTGCACGAGGAGCTCTCGTCGGCCCCCGCCACGGTGCTCGTCATCGAAGACGCCCACTGGTCGGACGAGGCCACCCTCGACGCGCTGCGATTCATCGCGCGTCGCATCGAACCGCTGCCCGCTGTGCTCGTGCTCACCTATCGCGACGACGAGCTCGACCGGGAGCATCCGCTCGGCAGGCTGCTCGGCGAGCTGCCGAGCGGCGTGCGGCATCTCGCGCTCCGGCCGCTGTCGCCCGCGGCGGTCGGGTCGCTCGCGAGCGAGCGCGGCGCCGACGCCGACCGGGTGTACGCGCTCAGCCGGGGCAACCCCTACTTCGTGAGCGAGCTCGTGACCTCGGCGGATGCCGCGCAGGTGCCGCGCACTGTCGTCGACGCCGTCACCGCGCGCCTCCACCGCCTCGACGCCGTCACGCAGGGGCGAGTCGAGCAGCTCGCGGTCGTGCCCTCGGCCGTCGGCGCCGACGAGCTCGCTCGGCTCGTGCCCGAGGGGTCGAGCTCGCTCGCCGTCGCCGAAGAGGGCGGCCTGCTCACCGTGCGGCCCGACGGGGTGCAGTTCCGGCACGAGCTCACGCGGCGTGCGATCGTCGACGCCCTGCCGGCCTCCCGCCGCATCGAGCTGAACGCTCGCGTGCTCGAGATGCTCCTCGAGGTCGGCGCCGACCCGGGTCGAATCGTCTCGCATGCGATCGAGGCCGGCGACGTCGACGCCGTCGTGGAGTGGGCGCCGACGGCGGCGCGCGATGCCGCGGTGAGCAGTGCGCACCGCCAGGCGGCCGCGCACTTCCGTGCGGCACTCGCGCACGGCGAACGCTACGACACCGCCACGCGCGCCGACCTGATGGAGGAGTACGCGATCGAGGCGTATCTGCTCGGCGACGAGCCGCAGGCGGTCGCCGCACAGCTCGAGGTCATCGCGCTCCGTCGGGAGCTCGGTGTCGTCGACGCCCTCGGGGCGAGCCTGCGCTGGCTGTCGAGGTTCGAGTGGATCGCGGGCAACCGGCCGGGTGCCGAGCGGGCGGCGGCCGAGGCATCCGCCGTGCTCGCCGACTCGAGCGACCACGGCCTGCTCGCACTCGCCCTCAGCAACGAGGCCCAACTCGCCATGCTCGCCCACGACCTGCCTCGCACGATCGAACTGGCGACGCGTGCGGTCGCCCTGGCGCGGGAGTCGGGGGAGCAGCGGGCGCTCTCGCACGCGCTCAACAACCTCGGCACCGCCCATCTGTTCGAGGACGACGACGAGGGCATGCGGGAGCTGCTCGAGGCGGCCGACATCGCCGCAGCCGCGGGCTTCATGGACGACGCCGCCCGGGCGCACGTCAACCTGGTCTGGAGCCTGCTCGACCAATACCGCCTCGACCTCGCCGAGCGCCACCTCGAACCGGCGATGGCGTTCTCGGAACGCACCGAGGTGCTCGGGCTCTGGACGTACCAGCAGGTCGAACGCGGCCGACTGCACCTCGCGCGGGCGCAGTGGGACGAGGCGCTCGCCGCCGTCGCCGGGGTCTCGGCGGTGCTGCCGCAGGCGCAGTGCGTCGCCCTCATCGTGATCGGCACGGTGCAGGTGCGGCGCGGCGACGGCGACTCGGGGGCATCCGTGCTCGCGGAGGCGAGGGCCATCGCCGAGCGGCTCGGGGAGTTGCAGCGCACCGGGCCGGTGTCGGCGGCGCGGGCCGAGGCGGCGCTGCTCCGCGGCGACCTCGACGAGGTGCGGGCGATCGCGCGCCCGGTCTTCGACGAGGCGGTGCGGTGGGCGGATCGGAACCTGCAGGCCGAACTCGCGTGGCTCCTCCGGCGCGCCGGCGAGGAGGTCGACGTGCCGGACACCGAGCACCCGTTCGCGGTGCAGGCACGGGGCGACTGGCGGCGCGCCGCCGAACTCTGGCGGGAGCGCGGATGCCCGTACCACGAGGCATCCGCGCTCGCAGAGAGCCCCGACGTCGACGACCTGCTCGCCGCGCTCGCGATCCTCGACGGCCTCGGCGCCGATCCGCTCGCCCGACGGGTGCGCGCGGAGCTGCGCGACCGGGGTGCGCGGTCGATCCCGCGCGGCCCGCGGCAGCCGACGCGCGACAATCCCGAAGGCCTCACCGAGCGGCAGCTCGAGGTGCTGCGGCTCGTGGCCGACGGGCTCACGAACGCGCAGATCGCCGATCGGCTGGTGCTGTCGGTGCGCACGGTCGACACGCACGTCGCGGCCGTGCTCGCCAAGCTCGGCGTGCCGACGCGGCAGGATGCGGCGAGGCTCGCTCCCGAGGTGCTCGGTCGCCTCGCGTGAGGCGTCCGGCCGTCGGTAGTCGCTGCGACCGATCTCGGTAGTGCTGCGCCGCGATCTCGGTAGTCGTCGCCGATGATCGCGGGTGCGCTTCGCCGTAGAACGGAAACAGGCCCGATCCGAGCCCGACGAACACCACCCAGGAGTCATCATGAACAGCGCAGCCGTCACCCCGGTCTCCCCGCTCGTTCGCCCGTCCGGGCGCCCGAGCATCTTCGGCCGGCTCTCGCGCCGCGTCGGTCTCGCCCTCGTCGCATGGAGCAGCGAGTCCGAGCGGCGCCGCAGCCCCGAGTCCCTCGCCGAGCTCCACGAACTGCGGCAGCAGGCGGAGCGACTCCGCAACGACCGGTTCCGAGAGGTGACCTTCTCCCGCCTCCTCTGACAGCGTTTGCATCCGAGAAGGTGCAGCGACGACGAGTTGCCCGCCAATACGGCACATGATCGAGTGCAAACGCTTGCATTAACGTCGGCCGCGCTGCTAGCGTCGCCCGCAGTGGTCGGAGGCACGTCGGCGTGCCGCAGGAGTCGGGAGTCAAGGATGACGCAACGCGCACGTGCTCGCAGCTGGTTCGCCCTCGTGGTGGCAGGAGGGCTCGCGGCATCCGCGCTGACCGTCATACCGGGCCTCGCCGCAGCTGCGGCCGACGAACCGCGCACCTTCGCCCTCGTCGGCTCGCTGCAGAGCGAGCTCGGCTGCGCCGCCGACTGGGCGCCCGACTGCGCCGAGACCGAGTTGACCGCCACCGCCACCCCCGGCGTCTTCGCGGCCGACTTCACGGTGCCCGCCGGCACGTGGGAGTACAAGGTCGCCGTGAACGACTCGTGGGACGAGGCGTACGGGCTCAACGGCGGGGGCGACAACATCCCGCTGACCGTCGCCGGCGACACTGCCGTGCGCGTCGTCTTCGACGACAACCTGAAGAAGGTCGGGCTCGAGGCGACGGATGCGACACTGCGCGGCGCCTACGACGAGTCGACCGACGCCGAGCTCGTGGCCGCGCCCGTGCGCCAGCCCGGCAGCGACGAGACGTTCTACTTCGTCATGACCGACCGCTTCGCCAACGGCGACACTGCCAACGACGAGGGCGGGCTCACCGGCGACCGCATGACGACGGGCTACGATCCCACCGACAAGGGCTTCTACAACGGCGGCGACCTCGCGGGCCTGCGCGAGCAGCTCGACTACATCGACGGGCTCGGCACGACCGCGATCTGGCTGACGCCGAGCTTCAAGAACCGGCCCGTGCAGGGCGAGGGCGCGAACGCGAGCGCCGGCTACCACGGCTACTGGATCACCGACTTCACCCAGATCGACCCGCACCTCGGCACCAACGCCGAGCTCGAGGCGCTCATCGCCGAGGCGCACGCCAAGGGCATCAAGGTCTACTTCGACATCATCACGAACCACACGGCCGACGTCATCGACAACGAGCAGCAGCAGTACTCCTACATCGATCAGGCGACGAGCCCGTACCGCGCGGCCGACGGCACCGCCTTCGACCCGGCCGACTACGCGAGCGCCGACACTGGCGCCGGCTTCCCGGCGCTCGACGCCGCGACGAGCTTCCCGTACACGCCGAAGCTCACGGGCGACGACGCGACCGTCAAGGTGCCGGCCTGGCTCAACGACCCGACGCTGTACCACAACCGCGGCGACTCGACGTGGGAGGGCGAGTCGGTCACGTACGGCGACTTCTCGGGCCTCGACGACCTCATGACCGAGCACCCGACCGTCGTGAACGGCTTCGTCGACGTCTACGACACGTGGATCGATCTCGGCATCGACGGCTTCCGCATCGACACCGCCAAGCACGTGAACTTCGAGTTCTGGCAGCAGTGGTCGACGCAGGTGCTCGACTACGCGCACGCCGCGGGCAAGCCCGATTTCTTCATGTTCGGCGAGGTCTACGACGCCGACCCGGTCAAGCTCAGCCCGTACGTGCGCAAGACCGACATGAACTCGGTGCTCGACTTCACGTTCCAGTCGCAGGCGACGAGCTTCGCGGCCGGCAACTCTGCGAAGAACCTGCAGTCGCTCTTCGCCGGCGACGACTACTACACGACGGCCGACTCGTCGGCGACGGCACTGCCGACCTTCCTCGGCAACCACGACATGGGCCGCATCGGCTACTTCCTGCAGTCGACGGATGCCCCGCTCGCACGTGACGGGCTCGCACACGAGCTGCTCTTCCTGACGCGCGGCCAGCCGGTCGTCTACTACGGCGACGAGCAGGGCTTCGCCGGCACCGGCGGCGACAAGGACGCCCGCCAGACGCTCTTCGCGAGCCAGGTGGCCGAGTACCAGAACCAACCGCTCGTCACGGGCGAGACGGCCGGCAGCGTCGACCGCTATGCGACGGATGCCCCGTTGTACACGCACATCGCCGAGCTCTCGGCCCTGCGCGCAGCGAACCCCGCCCTCGCGACGGGCGCGCAGATCGAGCGCTACGTCGACAACGGCGCCGGCGTCTACGCGTTCAGCCGGGTCGACCGCGCCGAGCGGGTCGAGTACCTCGTGGCGTCGAACAACTCGAACGCCGCGAAGACGGTCGAGGTCTCGACGCTGACGAAGGACGGCGTGTTCTCGCCGCTCTACGACTCCTCGCTCCCTGAGCCTGTCGAAGGGGCGCCGATCGTGGCGAACGCCGATGGCGTGGCATCCGTCACCGTGCCGGCGCTCGGCACCGTCGTGCTCACGGCCGACCGCGCGGTGAGCGCGCCCGACGCGGCATCCGCCATCACGGTCGCGACGCCGGCCGCCGGTGCCGGTGTGACCGGCATCACCCCTGTCGTCGCCGATGTCGACGACGCCACCTGGCAGGAGACGAGCTTCGCCTGGCGCATCGCCGGCGCCACGGGCGACGCCGCCTGGCACGAGCTGGGCACCGCCGAGGACACGAGCCCCCGCGTCTTCCACGACACGGCGGGCCTCGCTAAGGGCACGCTCGTCGAGTACCGCGCGATCTCGACCGACGCCGCGGGCAACCGCGCCGCGGCGAGCACGTATGCGAGCGTCGGCAACGCCGTGAACCTTGTCGAAGAGGAGCAGCCAGAGCAGCCGATCGACCTCGTGACGGTGCCCGGCTCGCACAACTCCGAGATGGGCTGCGCGGGCGACTGGACTCCCGGTTGCGAGGCCGCGAAGCTCACGCTGCGCGCCGACGGCATCTACGCGGGCACCTTCGACGTGGCGCCCGGCGACTATGAGTACAAGGTCGCGATCAACGGCAGTTGGGACGTCAACTACGGCGCGAACGGCGAGCTGAACGGCGGCAACGTCGCCTACTCGCACCCGGGCGGGCCGATCACCTTCTTCTGGAACCCGAACACCCACGTGTTCTCGTCGACGGCCGAAGGCCCCGTCGTGACGCTGCCGGGCAGCTTCCAATCAGAGGTCGGATGCCCCGGCGACTGGCAGCCCGAGTGCCTCGCGACCCTCATGCAGGACGGCGATACAGACGGCGTCTACACGTTCGCGACCTCGTCGATCCCCGACGGCGACTACGAGACGAAGGTCGCGCACGGTCAGAGCTGGAACGAGAACTACGGTGTCGACGGCGTGCCGGGCGGCGGCAACTACACGTTCTCCGCGACGACCGGCAAGCTCGTCGAGTTCCGCTACACGCTCGCCACGCACGTGCTCGAAATCGTCGTGACCGACCCGCCGCTCGCGGGCACGGGCGAGGCGCGCGCGCACTGGGTGGGCGAAGACACGCTCGCGTGGCCGGCTGCACTGCTCGGCGGCGCGGCGGCGACGGATGTCTCGTGGACCCTTGAGCACTCGGGCGACGCCTCGCTCGCGGTGGCCGACGGCACGGTGACCGGCGGCGGCGACCCGGTCGTGCTCGAACTCGATCCGGCCGGGCTGACCGAGGCGCAGCTCACCGAGTTCCCGGCGCTCGATGGCTACCTCGCGCTGCGCCCGGTCGGCCTCGACCGCGGCGAGGTGCAGGCGCTCCTCACCGAGCAGCTCGCGGTTGCCCAGCGCGCATCGGCCGGCACGACGACGGGCGGCGAGCTGACCGCCTTCACCGGCGTGCAGCTGCCCGGCGTGCTCGATGCGATCTACGGCGACGCCGTGGCATCCGAATCGCTCGGTGTCAGCTGGCAGGGCGGCGAACCGTCGCTCGCCCTGTGGGCGCCGACCGCGCAGGATGTCGCGCTCCAGGTGTTCCCGACCGGCGAGGCCGGCGAGCCCGTCACGACGCCCGCCGTCTTCGATGCCGCCACCGGCATCTGGTCGGTCGCAGGCGCCGACGGTGCCGACGGCGAACCGCTTGCGGCGGGGGCCGAGTACCGCTGGTCGGTCGAGGTCTACGCCCCGTCGACGGGCGAGATCGAGACGAACTCGGTCACCGACCCGTACTCGGTCGCCCTCACGGCCAACTCGGTGCGTTCGGTCGTCGTCGACCTCGACGACCCGTCGCTCGCCCCCGACCAGTGGGCCGCGACGCCCGCGCCGGTCGTGGAGCGCCCGGTCGACCGTGCGATCTACGAACTGCACGTGCGCGACTTCTCGATCGGCGACGAGACCGTGCCGGCTGAAGAGCGCGGCACCTACCGGGCGTTCACGCGCGACTCGGCGGGCACGAAGCAGCTGAAGCAGCTCGCCGACGCCGGCATCAACACGGTGCACCTGCTGCCGACGTTCGACATCGCGACGATCGAAGAGCAGCGCGCGGCGCAGGCCACACCGGCGTGCGACCTCGCCTCGTTCGGCCCGGCATCGCCCGAGCAGCAGGCCTGCATCGCGGCGATCCGCGACCTCGACGGCTTCAACTGGGGCTACGACCCGTTCCACTTCCAGACGCCCGAGGGCTCGTACGCCGTCGACCCGAACGGCGGCGCCCGAGTCGAGGAGTTCCGCGAGATGGTCGGCGCGCTGCACGCCACGGGCCTGCAGGTCGTGCTCGACGAGGTCTACAACCACACCGCCGAGGGCGGCCAGGGTGCCAAGTCGGTGCTCGACAAGATCGTGCCGGGCTACTACCAGCGCCTGAACGCGGCCGGCAACGTCGAGACCTCGACGTGCTGCCAGAACGTGGCGACCGAGCACGACGTGGCGCAGAAGCTCATGGTCGACTCCGTCGTGCTGTGGGCCGAGGAGTACAAGGTCGACGGCTTCCGCTTCGACCTCATGGGCCACCACTCGAAGGCGAACATGCTCGCGGTGCGCGCCGCGCTCGACGAGCTCACCCTCGAGAAGGACGGCGTCGACGGGTCATCCGTCTACCTCTACGGCGAGGGCTGGAACTTCGGCGAGGTCGCGAACAACGCCCTCTTCGAGCAGGCCACGCAGGGCCAGCTCGGCGGCACCGGCATCGGCACGTTCAACGACCGGCTGCGCGACGCCGTGCACGGCGGCAGCCCGGTCGACGGCTCGTCGACGTTCCAGCAGGGCTTCGGCACCGGGCTCGGCACCGACCCCAACGGCCGGCCGGGCACGCCGTCGCAGGCCGACCAGCTGACCGATCTCGGGCACCAGACCGACCTGGTCAAGCTCGGCCTGGCAGGCAACCTGCGCGGCTACGAGCTGACGGATGCCTCGGGGCAGGTCGTGCGCGGCGACGCGCTCGACTACCGGGGCTCACCGGCAGGCTACGCCGACCAGCCCGACGAGGTGATCAACTACGTCGACGCCCACGACAACGAGACGCTCTACGACCTCTCGGTGTTCAAACTGCCGACGGGCACTTCGATGGCCGACCGGGTGCGCATGAACACCCTCGAGCTCGCAACCGTGACGCTGTCGCAGTCGCCCTCGTTCTGGCACGCCGGCACCGAGCTGCTGCGCTCGAAATCGCTCGACCGCAACAGCTACAACTCGGGCGACTGGTTCAACCGCATCGACTGGACCGGCCAGGAGTCGACCTTCGGGTCGGGCCTGCCGATGGCCGCCGACAACGAGGGCAAGTGGCCGATCATGGCTCCGCTCCTCGCCGACCCCGCGCTGAAGCCGGGCGCTGCCGACATCGCTGCGGCCGAGGCATCCGCTCTCGATCTGCTGCGCGTGCGGTCGACGGTCGACCTGCTGCAGCTCGGCTCGGCCGCGCTCATCGACGAGAAGGTGACGTTCCCGAACAGCGGGCCGGGCGCAACGCCAGGCGTGATCGCGATGCAGATCGACGACCTCGTGGGCGACGACGTCGACCCCGAGCTCGACGGTGCGCTCGTCGTGTTCAACGCCTCGCCCGTGCCGGTGACCGAGACGGTCGACGGGCTCGCCGGGCGCGAGTTCGCCCTCGCCGAGGCGCAGGCGAACGGCTCCGACGCGGTCGTGAAGACAACGACGTGGGATGCCGCGACGGGAACGGTCACCGTGCCGGCCCGCAGTGTCGCCGTGCTCGTCGACGAGCAGGCGCCGCCGGCGGTCGCGACACTCGCCGCCGGTGCGCCCGACAAGCTCGTCGCGAAGTCGGGTGCAGCCGTGAAGTACGTCGCGAAGGTCGTCGCGCTCGACGGCTCGACTCCGACGGGCACCTTCGCGGTGTACGAGGGCGGCACGAAGCTCGCCGAGGTCGTGCTGACGGCGAACGACAAGGGGCGGGTCAACCTGAAGCTGCCGAAGCTCGGCAGCGGCGTGCACCTCGTGCATGCGGTCTTCACCGGCGACGAGGGCTATGCCGACTCCCAGACGGTGCCGGTGCCGCTGCTGCTCTGGTGATCCGCACCCATCCGTTGGTCGAGTAGCGCTCGACGAAGGAGGGCGCGTATCGAGACCTGGTACAGGGTCTCGATACGCTCCTTCGTCGCTACTCGACCATCGGGATGGGCCGCTCAGCCCTCAGGCGGGAACGGCAGCTCGACGCCGCACGCCATGAAGCTGCCGGCGATGTCGGCCCCGTGTGCGGCGAAGATCTCGTCGATGCCCTTGCCGTCGGCGGCCTTGACGTCGACGTTCGGGTTGTTGGCCCCGATCGTGCCGCCGGAGCCGTTCGCACCCTTGATCTTGATCGTGAACGAGCTCGGCGCCCCCGTTGCCGCGTATGCGTCGAGCACACACGCCGCGTCGTCCTCGGGCAGGCCCATGGTGAGCTCCTCGATGTGCACGGTGAGCCACGTCTGCGAGTTCGACGCTCCCGCGTTGCCCTGTTCGGAGCGGTTCGGGTTGAAGCACTCGTGCGCATAGGCGCCGGCGCCGGTGGCGAGCACGCCCGCTGCGGCGAGCGCGAGGCCCGCCGTGATGTTGGTCAAGGTCCGCTTGGACATATGGTTCCCCTCGAATGGGTCGGAGGCGCACCCGGGCGGCGCGCACGACCTCAACCGTCGTGCGGGCGCATGAGGGCGGCATCCGTGCTGACCCTGACCGACGGGCGTCGAGCCCGCCTCGCCGACCCCCAGTGCGGGGGCTACTCGGCCGGCGAGGCGGCGGACTCGGCGAGCACCGAGTGGCAGCGCACGATGCGGTCCATCCACCACTCCGTGCGCTCGGGTGATGCGGCGTACCGGTCGAGCAGCGCGGGGTCGGGCAGCACGCGCCCGACCGGGATCGACCCGCCGTCAGGGATGAGCGGCGACCGCGCGACATCCGCTGCCAGCAATGACGCGGTGCCGAGGCCGCAATCGAATTCGAGCGAGGCGATGGATGCCGCGAGCTGCGCCCCCATCGCGAGGCCGACGCTCGTGTCGAGGGCGCTCGAGACGACGACCGGCAGGCCCGTGCGGCCGATGAGTTCGAGGGCGCGGTGGATGCCGCCGAGCGGCTGCGCCTTGATCACGAGCAGGTCGGCGGCCCCGGCTTCGGCGACGGCGAGCGGGTCGCCGGCGCGGCGCACGCTCTCGTCGGCGGCGATCGGCACGCCCATGTACTTCGTGCGGCGGCGGATCTCGGCGAGCTCTGCGACGCTCGGGCAGGGCTGCTCGACGTACTCGAGGTCGAACGGCGCGAGCTCGTGGATCGCGTGCTCGGCCTCGTCGACGTTCCAGCCGGCGTTGGCGTCGACGCGGATCCGCCCCTCGGGGCCGAGCGCCTCGCGCACGGCGCGCACGCGGGCGACGTCTTGCGCGAGCGTCTGGTCGGGGCTCGCGACCTTCACTTTCGCCGTACGGCATCCGGGGAATCGGGCGAGCACCGCGGCCACGCTGTCGGGGTCGACGTCGGGCACGGTCGCGTTGACCGGGATGCGGTCGCGGAAGGCGGGCGGCGCCGGCACCCAGCCGTAGTCGATGGCCGCGGCCAGCCAAGCGGATGATTCGTCGTCGCCGTATTCGACGAAGGGCGAGAACTCCGTCCAGCCCTCGGGGCCCTCGAAGAGCACCGCCTCGCGCACGTCGATGCCGCGGAACCGCGTCACGAGGGGAAGGGCCACGACTCTGGCGGTGGCGAGCAGTTCGTTCGGCTCGGGCAGCATATGCCCAGTCTCGCACCCCGGGTCGCGAAGTCGGGCGGCTTAGGGTTGGGGTATGAGCGCCGAGGTGTCTGAACTGTTCGATGCGAGCGAGTGGGTCGACGCGGCATCCACCGTCGCTGGAGTCGGGCCCGACGGTGCCGGCGGCCTGACCGACATCACGTACCACCACTCGAACGACGGGCGCATCGCGCGCATCGCGTTCGACCGGCCCGAGGTGCGCAACGCGTTCCGGCCGCACACGGTCGACGAGCTCTACCGCGCGCTCGAGGACGCGCGCACGAACCCACGCATCGGCGTGGTGCTGCTGACGGGCAACGGGCCGAGCGAGAAAGACGGCGGCTGGGCATTCTGCTCGGGCGGCGACCAGCGCATCCGCGGGCGCGACGGCTACAAGTACGAGGAGCCCGTTGGTCGAGTAGCGAGCGCCAGCGAGCGTATCGAGACCCCGGCGAACCTCGGGCGCCTGCACATCCTCGAGGTGCAGCGGCTCATCCGCTTCATGCCGAAGGTCGTCATCGCGGTGGTTCCCGGCTGGGCGGCGGGCGGCGGGCACTCGCTGCACGTCGTCTGCGACCTGACGATCGCCTCGCGCGAGCACGGTCGGTTCAAGCAGACGGATGCCGATGTCGGCAGTTTCGACGCCGGCTACGGCTCGGCGTACTTCGCCCGCCAGATCGGGCAGAAGTTCGCGCGCGAGGTGTTCTTCCTCGCAGAGGAGTACTCGGCCGAGCGCGCCTACGAGATGGGCGCCGTGAACCGGGTCGTGCCGCACGCCTCACTCGAAGCCGAGGCGATCGCGATGGCCCGCACGATCCTCACGAAGTCGCCGACGGCGATCCGCATGCTGAAGTTCGCGTTCAACGCGGTCGACGACGGCATGGTCGGGCAGCAGGTCTTCGCCGGCGAGGCGACGCGCCTCGCCTACGGCACCGATGAGGCGGTCGAGGGCCGCGACGCCTTCCTCGAGAAGCGCGACCCCGACTGGGGCCCCTACCCGTGGCACTACTGATGCCTCTGGCGACGCGAGCGGCGAATGCGAATGTAGGACGATCGTCCCTGTGTAGGACGGTTTCGTCGCAGTTCGTCATACAAAGCGGCGGATGTCCTACGAAGAAACGGGGAACACCGGCGTGAAACCGCTCATCCGGGTTGCCGCAGGCGACACGGCGGCACTGCTCGCTCAGCTCCGGCTCGCGCTGCTCTTCGACGAGGCGGCGCTCGCCGTGCTGCCGGTGCCAGGCGACACCGAGCCGGCTCGCGGCGACCACATCGCCGGGCTCGTGCCCGACGACGTGGCGGTCGTCGTCGAGACGAGCGGATCGACGGATGCCCCGAAGCGCGTGATGCTCTCGGCATCCGCGCTGCGGGCGAGCGCCTTCGCGACCGAGCAGTGGTTCGGCGGCGAGCCCGGGCAGTGGCTGCTCGCCCTGCCCGCGACCTACATCGCGGGCGTGCAGGTGCTCGCTCGCTCGATCCTCGCCGGCACGCGGCCCGTCGTGATGCCCGACGGCGGGTTCACGCCGGCCGCCTTCGTCGAGGCCGCGCGCACGCTCGACTCCGACCACCCCTGGTACACCTCGCTCGTGCCCGTGCAGCTCGCCCGGCTCGTCGAGGCGGCCGAGCACGACCGTTCGGTCGGCACCGCGCTCGGCTCCTTAGACCGGATCCTGCTCGGCGGTCAGGCCGCGCCGCCGGGGCTCGTCGAGCGCGCCGCCGAGCTGGGTGCGCGCGTGCACCGCACCTACGGCTCGAGCGAGACGGCCGGCGGCTGCGTCTACGACGGTCATCCGCTGCCGCGCGTCGACGTGCGCACCGTCGCGGGAGAGGTGCAGCTGAGCGGCCCGATGCTCGCGAGCGGCTACCTCGACGACCCCGAACGCACCGCCGCGGCATTCACCACCGATGCCGACGGCACGCGCTGGTACCGCACGGGCGACCTCGGTGAGCTCACGGTCGATGAGCACGGCATCAGTCGACTGCGCATCACGGGGCGCGCCGACGACCTCATCATCTCGGGCGGCGTCAAGGTCGCGCTCGGCGAGGTCGAGCGCGCGATCCGCGCGATTCCGGGGTTCGCCGACGCCGTGGTGATCGCGGTCGACGATGCCGAGTGGGGGCAACGGCCGGCGGTCGCGGTGACGGGAGCCGCGGCATCCACCGGTCGTGCCGATTCGGTACCGTCTGGCGAGCCGGCGCGGTCTGCAGAGCTGGCACGGCTCGCAACCGTGACGGATGCCGCGGGGCTCGCGCCCGCGGCACGGCCCGTGCGACTGCTGCGACTCGACGAGATGCCGTTGCTCGCCTCGGGCAAACCCGATCGGCGCCGTCTCGCGCAGCTGCTGGCCGAACCCGAGCAGTAGGGCGTGAGCTCGAACTAGCATGGATCGCGTGGCACGCCCGAAACCCCAACGCCTGAATCCCGCCGCCGACCTCGCAGCGAAGTCGCCCGCAGCGAAGTCCGCCGCACAGAAATCGCCCGCGCCGAATTCCTCCGCGCCGAAGTCCCGCACGGCGGGGCGCAGCGGCAATCCGGCCAAGGCCGCGCGCGGCCCGGTGACCCCGAACGCGCCAGCGCGCGACCGGGCGACGGCCGCCGATTGGGTCTCGGGCGCGCGCCTGCGCACCCTGCCGCTCGCGATCGCCCCCGTCGCCCTCGGCACGGGTGCGGGCATCGTGGCGATTCCCGACGGACCGTGGCACCCGGCGCGCGCCCTGCTCGCCCTCGTCGTCGCGCTCGCCCTGCAGATCGGCGTCAACTACGCCAACGACTACTCCGACGGGGTGCGCGGCACCGATGAGCACCGGGTCGGTCCCGCCCGACTCACCGGCTCGGGGGTCGCCGAACCCAAGCAGGTGCTCGCCGTCGCGCTCAGCTTCTTCGCGCTCGCGGCGCTCGCGGGCCTCGCGCTCACGATCGTGACGGGTCAGTGGTGGTTGCTCGCAGTCGGCGCGGTCGCGATCGTCGCGGCCTGGTTCTACACCGGCGGCAGGCACCCCTACGGCTACTACGGCCTCGGCGAGCTCTTCGTCTTCGTGTTCTTCGGTCTCGTGGCGACGGCCGGGTCGGCGTTCGTGCAGGCGCTCACCGTCAACTTCGAGGCCTGGGTCGGCGGCGTCGGTGTGGGACTCATCGCCTGCGCCGTGCTCATGGCCAACAACCTGCGCGACGTCGCGCAAGACAAGGTCGCGGACAAGCGCACGCTGGCCGTGCTCATCGGTCCGCTCGCCGGGCGCATCCTGTTCGCGATCTTCATGCTCGTGCCGTTCGCGATCGTCGCGTTCTTCGCGTTGCTCTACCCGCCCGCGTGGCTCGTGATGTTCGCGCTGCTCGCGGCGCTGCCGGCGTGCGTGATCGTGATCACGGCGAAGACCCCGCGTGAGCTGATCATCGCGCTGCAGCTCGCGAGCCTCACGGCACTCGTCTACGGCGTCGGGCTCGGGCTGGCGTTCGCGTTCTGAGCACGGTCGCCGAGGAGCGAGCGTATCGAGACCCGGTACCCGGTCTCGATACGGCCCTGGCGGGCCTACTCGACCACCGGAGGCTCAGCGGTCGCGCGGCTCCTGCGTAGCATCCTCGTGCGCGGCATCCTCGTGCGCGGCATCCTCGATCGCGGCGTCTTCGGCCTCGTCGTCTTCGTTCACGATCGGCTTCTCGCGGTGGCGGGCGGCGTACAGGTCGCCGGCCATCGACTCGCGCGGGCGGCGGAGGAAGATGAGCGAGGCGCTCAGCCCGAAGACCGCGGCAATGATCGTCGACACCCACGGGTCGACCTGCGCGATGAGCAGCACCGCGAGTGGAACGGCGAACAGCAGCACCCGCAGTGCGGTGTACCAGATCCAGGCGGGCACGGATTTCACCCGATCAGTCTAGGTCGGTACGCCTGAGCGCACTCACAGCCGGGATGCCGCCGACACGCCTAGACTGAGGCCATGGTGAGGTTGTACGTGGTGCTCGCCGTGGCTGCGGTGGTGTTCACCGTGTTCGCCATCGCAGATTGCGCATTCTTCGACCGGATGCGCATTCGTGGGTTGAGCCGCGGCTGGTGGATCGTCGTCATCCTCTTCGTGCCGATCGTCGGCGGCCTGCTCTGGTTCATCGTCGGCCGAGGCCGCGCCGATCGCGCGTCGGGCGGTACGCGGCGCACCCTCGCCCCCGATGACGACACCGAGTTCCTTCGGCGCCTCGGCACCGAAGCCGAGCAAGACGAGCGCATCCGCCGCATGGAGCAAGAGCTCGCCGAGCTCGACGGCCCTTCAGACGGAACCGAGGAAACCCCCGGCGGGCCCGCCGGCGCCGATCACAAGCGGCCTGACACCCCAGATACGCCGGGTGAGCCCGGTCCGTCCAGCCGCCCGAATGGCTGAGCCGGCCCGCCCGTCGGCGAGCCAGGCGCACATCGCCGACGCGGCACACGCCGCCGGCGCGGTGCGCGACTTCGGCGCGGTGCGCGACTTCGACGCGGTGCACACCGCGAGCCCCGCGAGCAACGCCGCTTGGTCGTTGCTCACCGCCTTCGTCGAGCTGGGAGTCACCGACCTCGTCGTCGCGCCCGGGTCGCGATCGCAGGCCCTCGCACTCGCCGCCGCCGAACTCGAACGCGCCGGGGCCGTGCGTCTGCACGTTCGCATCGACGAGCGCGGCGCCGCGTTCCTCGCCCTCGGCCTCGCGGTCGAGTCGGGCCGCCCGGTGCCGATCATCACGACATCGGGCACCGCCGTCGCGAACCTGCACCCCGCCGTGCTCGAGGCCCATCACTCGGGCGTGCCGCTGATCGTGCTCTCGGCCGATCGGCCGGCAGAACTCCGCGGCATCCGCTCGAACCAGACGACCATGCAGCCCGGCCTCTTCGCCGGTGCGGTGCGCCTCGAGCGCGACGTCGCCCCGCCAGGGGGCGCATCAGGCGAAGCGGATGCCGCGGCGCGCCTTGCCCGCGACGGGGTCGCCGCTGCGCTCGGCCGCGACCCCGAGGGGCGGCTGGTGCCGCATCCGGGCCCCGGGCCGGTGCACCTCAACCTGCAGTTCAGCGAGCCGTTGTCGGCGGCGCTGCCCCCGGTTGATGCGCTGCCCCCGGCCGCTGAGCGCCCTCCGGCCGCTGAGCGCCCTCCGGTCGCTGAGCGCCCCCCGGTCGCTGAGCCTGTCGAAGCGCGCGCATCCGCGGCCGCCCGTCTCCATTCGCTCCCCAGCGGCACTGCCGTCACGTCGCTTCGCGACGCGCCGGAACCGGCCGCCGTGGGCCCAGGCTCAGGGAGCGAACAGCGCTCGGGCAGCGCCGGCGCTCCCATCGCCCCCGGCCCCCGCACGGTCGTCGTCGCGGGTGCGGGCGCTGGCCCCGACGCCGAGCAGTTCGCGCGCGACGGTGGCTGGCCGCTGCTCGCCGAGGTCTCGAGCGGCGCCCGGTTCGGGCCGAACCTCGTCGTCGCCTACCGCGAACTGCTGCACGAACCCGGCTTCGGCGACGAGATCGAGCGGGTCGTGGTGTTCGGGCATCCCACGCTCTCCCGCGAGGTGCCGGCGCTCGTGCAGCGCGACGGGGTCGAGACGATCGTCGTCGCGCCGTGGGGCATCGAGTGGTTCAACCCGGGGCACAGCGTCGGGCGCTTCGAACGCGCGGTGCATGCCGTGCCGCACGAGCAGAGCACCGAAGAGCGAGCCTGGACGGGCCGTTGGGTGCGCGCGAGCCGCCTGCTCGTCGACGCCGGGCTTCCCCCCGCCCCGTTGCAGCGCGACGGCATCGACGAGACCGGACACGTCTCCGACTTCGAGGCGCAGCGCGAGTACATGAAGGCCCAGCTCGCCGCGATGCGGGCGCCCGTCACCCGCCGCACGCTCGTCGACGCGATCTGGTCGGCGACGTGGCCGCACGACCGGCTCGTGTTCGGGGCGTCGCGCTTGATCCGCGATGCCGACCGTGCGGTGCCCGGCCGGCGCATCCCGGTGCACGCGAACCGCGGGCTCGCCGGCATCGACGGCACCGTCGCGACCGCCGTCGGCATCGCGATCGCCAGCCAGGCGCCGCCCCCGTTCGCCGAGCCGAGTCCGGTCGCTGAGCCTGGGCCCACGGCGGCCGGTTCCGGCGCGTCGCGAAGCGACGTGACGGCAGTGCCGCTGGGGAGCGAAGCGAACCCGGCCTCCACCGGCCTCCCCTCGACGAGCTCAGGGAGCGGTTCGGGCGCGCACGCCGGCGTCACCCGCGCGCTCATCGGCGACCTGACGCTGCTGCACGACGTGGGGTCGCTGCTCTTCGGCGAGGGCGAGTCGCGCCCGCGGGTGCAGCTGATCGTCGGCAACGACGGGGGCGGCACCATCTTCGATGCGCTCGAGGTCGCGGCATCCGCCCCTGCCGATGCTTTCGACCGTGTGCAATTCACACCGCAGCATGTCGACCTGGCAGCGCTCGCCGCCGCCTACGGCTGGAGCTACTCGCGCGCGACGACCCGCGGCGAACTCGATGAGGCGCTCGGCACGCGCGTCGACGGGCCGTCGATCCTCGAGGTGCCGCTGCCGCGCTGACCCTTGCCGCGCTGACCCTTGCCGTGGCATCCGCTCGCTCGGCAGGATGTACCCATGAGCAGCGAGACGTTCTGGCAAGCCGACCCCGCCGATCTGCTGCGCGTGGGCGACGGCTTCGAATTGGCGGCGATCGACTCGCACGCGCATCCGGGCTTCGACGGCGACAAGCAGGCGGGGCAGGAGGCGCTCGCCGAGGGCGCCGAGATCCTCGCCGATCTGCAAGAGCAACTGTTCGCGATGAGCCGCATGGGCGGCGACGAGCGGCGCATCCTGCTCGTGCTGCAGGCCATGGACACGGCCGGCAAGGGTGGCATCGTCAAGCACGTCATGGGCGCGGTCGACCCGCAGGGCGTGCAGCTCGCGGCGTTCAAGAAGCCGACGGCCGAAGAGCTCGAGCACGACTTCCTCTGGCGCATCCACAAGCAGGTGCCGGGCGCGGGCATGATCGGCGTGTTCGACCGCTCGCACTACGAAGACGTGCTCGTCGGCCGCGTGCGCGAGCTCGCACCGCCCGACGAGATCGAGCGACGCTATGGCGCGATCAACGAGTTCGAGGCCGAGCTCGCGGCGACGGGCACGACGATCATCAAGGTCATGCTGCACATCTCGCGCAGCGAGCAGAAGGCGCGGCTCACCGAGCGGCTCGCCCGCCCCGACAAGCACTGGAAGTTCAACCCCGGCGATGTCGACGAGCGCCTGCTGTGGAACGACTACGCGGCGGCCTACCAGACCGTCTTCGAGCGAACATCGACGACGGATGCCCCGTGGTTCGTCGTGCCCGCCGACCGCAAGTGGTACGCACGGCTGGCGGTGCAGCACCTGTTGATCGACGCGCTCGAGGCGATGAACCTCGACTGGCCGAAGGCCGACTACGACGTCGCCGAGCAGCAGGCGCGACTCGCGGCGAGCTGACCCCGGTGGTCGGTTCGGTGGTCGAGTAGCGACGAAGGAGCGTATCGAGACCGACCGCCGGGTCTCGATAGGTTCGGTGGTCGAGTAGCGACGAAGGAGCGTATCGAGACCGGGTGCCGGGTCTCGATAGGTTCGGTGGTCGAGTAGCGACGAAGGAGCGTATCGAGACCGACCACCGGGGGGCTCGGCTCAGCCGCCGAACGCCTCGACGATCGGCCGGAACTTCATCACGGTCTCGGCGAGCTCGTCGGCGGGCACCGAGTCGTGCACGATGCCGCAACCGGCATATGCCGTGACGGTGCCGTCGGCGTCGACCTGCGCGCAGCGCAGCGCAATCGCCCACTCGCCGTCGCCGCCGCCGTCGATCCACCCCACCGGGCCGGCGTAGCGGCGGCGGTCGAAGCCCTCGAGCTCGGCGATCGCGGGCAGAGCGATGCGGCGCGGGGTGCCCGCGACAGCGGCCGTCGGGTGCACGGCCCGCACGAGGTCGAGCGAGCTCGAGCCGTCGCCGAGCGTGCCCTTGAGGTCGGTGGCGAGGTGCCAGAGGTTCGGCAGCTGCAGGGTGAAGGGCTCGGGGCTCGCGTCGAGCCGGGCGGTGTGCGGGGCGAGCCGCTTCACCGCGCTCTCCACGGCGAGGGCGTGCTCGGCGCGGTCTTTCTCTGACGCCGCGAGGGCGAGTGCCCGTTCACGGTCGGAGGCCTCGCCGGCACCGCGCGAGGCCGTGCCCGCGAGCACACGTGCAGAGACGGTGCCGTGGTCGACGCGCACGAGCGTCTCGGGACTCGCGCCGATGAGCCCGTCGACGGCGAAGACCCAGGTGTCGGGGTAATCCTCGGCGAGCCGGTTGATCGTCGCGCGCAGCCCGGCGTCTTCGTGCAGTTGGCCGACGAGCTGGCGGGCGAGGACGACCTTTTCGAGCCGGCCGGCCTTTTCGAGTCGGCCGGCCTTCTCGAGCTCACCGGCGTCGATGCGCCGCACGGCCTCGGCGACGGCGGCCTCGTATGCCTCGGGCGGCAGGGCGCCGGGCTCGAATGCCACGCGCGGCACCTGTCGTCGCGGCGCCGGTTCGGGCAGCGCGATGTCGAAATCGACATCGGCGCCGAGCTCAGCGCCGGCCTCGGTGCCGGCCCCAGTGTCGACCGCGCTGCCGACCTCACCGCCGACCGCGCTCCCCGCATCGGCGGAGCCGGAGACATCCGTCGCCTCATCGCCCTGCACGAGCGCGATGCGCGTGACCCAGGCGCGACCGTCGCGGCGGCCCATGACGAGCTCGGGCACGATGAGCACGCTCGTCGCCTCGGACTCGTCGGCGAACGCGAACGCGCCGAACGCCACGAGGCCGGTGCCCGGCAGGCCGACTCGGTCGTCGATCTCGGCCTGCGCGGCGAGCGACCGCCAGGCCGCGGCGGCGTCGTCGACGCGGCCACGGCCCCCGGTCTCGATGCGCACGACCTCGCCGAGCCCGACGATGCCCTCGCCGCGGCGCATCCACACGAGCGGATTCCGCGGGTCGGCGCGCCTGATCAACGGCTCGGTCTCATCGACGGCCACGGTGCGAACGACGAGCCGAGCACTCGCGGCCTGCACCGCGCCATCCGTCTGACTCACCGCCCCAGCCTACGCCGCGCGCTCGGCCCGCCCTTCCTCTCCCGCGGACGGGCAGTCGGTGCCGCCTGCAGCGCCGGCGAGCGGCATCGACTGCCCGTTCGCGAGGGAAGATCCGTAGAATCGAGGGATGACGCGCGCAGATCTCGGCAAGCAGCCCGACCAGGTGTCGGCCATGTTCGATCGCGTCGCCGCGAGCTACGACCGCACCAACACGGTGCTCTCAGTGGGCAACGCCCCGCTGTGGCGTGTCGCCACGACGCGGGCGGTCGACCCGAAGCCGGGGCAGCGCATCCTCGACGTCGCCGCCGGTACCGGCACGTCGAGCGCGAGTCTCGCGAAATCGGGGGCGTCGGTCGTCGCCGCCGACTTCTCGCCGGGCATGATCGAGGTCGGCCGCAGGCGGCAGGCGGGCGTGCAGAACCTCGTGTTCGTCGAGGCCGACGCCACGAAGCTGCCGTTCGGCGACGACGAGTTCGACGCCGTGACGATCTCGTTCGGCCTGCGCAACGTCAATGAGCCGAAGCAGGCGCTCGCCGAGTTCTTCCGCGTGACCAAGCCCGGCGGCCGGCTCGTCATCTGCGAGTTCTCGACCCCGCCCGCACCGCTCGTGCGCACGGGCTACGGCATCTACCAGCGCTACGTCATGCCGCCGCTCGTCAAGCTCTCGAGCTCGAACGACACGGCCTACGACTACCTCAACGAGTCGATCAACGCGTGGCCCGATCAGCCCACCCTGGCCGGTTGGATTCGCGAGGCCGGCTATGTGGATGTCGCGTGGCGCAACCTCACTCTCGGTGTCGTCGCCCTGCACCGGGGTCGCAAGCCGGTTTCACCGGTCGAGTAGGCGCGCCGGCTCACTCGGTGGTCGAGTAGGCGCGCCAGCTCACTCGGTGGTCGAGTAGGCGCGCCAGCGCCGTATCGAGACCACGCACCCGTCTCGATACGCGTCCTCCATCGTCGGGCGCTCCTCGACCAACGACCCCCGATAGGCTAGTGAGCGTGAAACCGAGTCACCCGGTCGCCCGTCGAGGCTCATCGCTCGCCGCCAATCTCGGGCTCAGCGAGCGCGTCTTCGCCTCCTCCGCCGACAAGGCGGTGGCGAAGGCGATCGACGACGGACTCGATCGCGTCGAGGTGGGCCTCCTCAACGAGGTCAGGTTCGCCGACACGATCGCGGATGTCTCGACCCGCTACCTGCTGCAAGCGGGCGGCAAGCGCGTGCGCCCCATGCTGACGCTGCTCACCGCGCAGCTCGGTGCCGGAGTGACCGACGACGTGGTCACCGCCGCTGAGGCGATCGAGATCACGCACCTCGCGAGCCTGTACCACGACGACGTCATGGACGACGCCGACCGGCGCCGCGGAGTGCCGAGCGCGCAGGCGGTGTGGGGCAACTCGGTGGCCATCCTCACCGGCGACCTGCTCTTCGCCCGTGCCAGCCAGCTCATGGCGGGCCTCGGCGAGGGCGCCATCCGCATGCAGGCAACGACGTTCGAGCGGCTCGTGCTCGGCCAACTGCACGAGACGGTCGGGCCGCAACCGGGCGACGACCCGATCGCGCACTACATCCAGGTGCTCGCCGACAAGACGGGGTCGCTCATCGCCGCGGCCGCGCAGTCGGGCATCATCTTCTCGGGGGCCGACCCGGGCTTCGAGGCGCCCATCATCGAGTTCGGCGAGAAGGTCGGCGTGGCCTTCCAGCTCGTCGACGACGTCATCGACCTCTCGCCGCAGCCGGCCGAGACCGGCAAGGTGCCAGGCACCGATCTGCGCGCCGGGGTCGTCACCCTGCCGATGCTGCGGCTCGCCGAGCATGCCCGCAGCGACGCGGCATCCGCTGCCCTGCTCGAACGCATCGAACGCGACGTCGTCATCGCGACCGGCCCCGCCGCAGCCGGTGACCCGATGGACACGAACACGCTGGCCTCGCGCATCGTGCCGTCGAAAGAGACGGTCGACGCGATCGTCGCCGAACTGCGGCAGCACGAAGCCACGCGCGCTACGCTCGCTGAGGCCCACCGTTGGGCGCGCGAGGCGGTCGCCGCGCTCGCGCCGCTGCCCGATGGCAGTGTGAAGAAGGCGCTGACACGATTCGCCGAGACGGTCGTCGAGCGCGAGAGCTGAGCGAGTGAGCAGCGCGAGACCGATGGCGAGACCGACGACGAGACAGATGTCGAGACCGACGTCGAAACTGATGGAGAGACCAGGCACGTGACGAGGAACAAGCTGAGACTGGCGATCGTCGGGGCAGGCCCCGCCGGCATCTATGCCGCCGACATCCTGCTGAAGGCCGAACGCAACTTCGACGTCTCGATCGATCTCTTCGATCACCTGCCCGCGCCCTACGGGCTCGTGCGCTACGGCGTCGCGCCCGACCACCCGCGCATCAAGGGCATCATCACGGCGCTTCGCGAGGTGCTCGACCGCGGCGACATCCGCATCTTCGGCAACGTGAAGTTCGGCACCGATATCACGCTCGACGACCTCAAGAAGCATTACAACGCGGTCATCTTCGCGACCGGCGCGGTGAAGGATGCCTCGTTGAACATCCCCGGCACAGAGCTCGCGGGTTCGTACGGGGCCGCCGAGTTCGTCAGCTGGTTCGACGGGCACCCCGATTTTCCGCGCACGTGGCCGCTCGAGGCTCGCGAGGCCGCCGTGATCGGCAACGGCAATGTCGCGCTCGACGTGGCGCGAATCCTCGCCAAGCACGTCGAAGACCTCATGTCGACCGAGATCCCCGCGAACGTCGCGGCCGGGCTCGCCGCCTCGCCGATCACCGATGTGCACGTGTTCGGCCGTCGCGGCCCGACGTCGGTGAAGTTCACGCCGCTCGAGCTGCGCGAGCTCGGTGAGCTGCGCGACGTCGACATGATCCTCTACGACGAAGACTTCGACTACGACGACGCCGCCCGCGCGGCCGTGTCGGGCAACAAGCAGGTCTTCGTCATCGACAAGGTGCTGAACCAGTGGCGCCAGCGAGAGGTCGGGCAAGCGAGTCGTCGCCTGCACCTGCACTTCTTCGCGAAGCCGCTCGAACTCGTCGACGACGGCAACGGCCGGGTCGGCGCCCTCCGCTACGAGCGCACCGCGCCCGACGGAGAGGGCGGCGTCGTCGGCACCGGCGAGATTCGTGACCTGCCCGTGCAGGCGGTCTACCGCGCGGTCGGCTACTACGGCTCGCCGCTGCCCGACGTGCCCTTCGATCGCGAGTACGGGGTGATCCCGAACCATGAGGGTCAGGTGCTGCTGCACGACCCTGCGACCGGCGAGACGCGCCAGATGTACGGCGTCTATGCGACCGGGTGGATCAAGCGCGGCCCCGTCGGGCTCATCGGTCACACGAAGTCCGATGCGATGGAGACGATCAAGCACGTCATCAACGACCTCGGCAATTGGTGGGACCCTGAGTCTCCGTCGGAGGAGTCGGTCATCGAGTTGCTCGAGTCTCGCGGTATTCGCTGGACCGATCTCGACGGCTGGCACCGCCTCGACGAGCACGAGCAGTCGCTCGGTGCTGCAGAGGGTCGCGTGCGCGTGAAGGTCGTGCCGCGCGAAGACATGGTCGACATCTCGCGCGACGAAGCGTAGGCAGCGCCGCCCGCCCGCCCGCCCGCTCGCTCGCATGCACGCATGCACGCATGCACGCATGAACGCACGCTCGCGCACTCGCTCGCACGCTCGCGCACTCGCTCGCACGCTCGCAGGCCCGCTCGCTCGCACGCCCTGCGCACGCTCGCCCCCTTCTACGCAGCCTGAAGCTCGAGCCGGGTCGCACGCCGGCCGGGGCGGGGTCGTTGCTGGGGGTCGAGGTGCCGCGGCGGAACGAACCAGGTGCGCCCCTCCCTGCTGAACACCTCCCATCCGTCGTGGTGCATGCACCAATGATGGAACGCGCAGAGCAGCACCCCGTTGTCGAGGTCGGTCGGTCCGTCGTCGGCCTCCCAGTACCGCCTGTGGTGCGCCTGCGTATGGGCGACCGGCCTCGCGCAATCGGGGTGCGCGCAGCCGCCGTCGCGTTCGGCGAGGGCGATTCGCTGCGCCTTCGTGAAGAACCGCTTGCGCCGCCCGAGATCGAGCACCTCGCCGGGGCCGCCGAGCACCATCGGGATCACCCCGGCGCTCGCGGCGATCATGCGCGCCGTGGCCGGCGAGACGGGCTCGTCGATGCCGTCGATCGTCGCGAATCCGATGTCGGACATGAGGCACTTCTGATCGATGCGCACCACGACCGCCGCGTTCGACAGCGCGGGCGGCGCATCGACCGCCGAGCTCGCGAGCCGCACGAGATCTGCGAGCGCGTCGGCCGCCATCTGCTCGATGCCGCGAGAATCCATGAGTGCCCGGTCGGCGGCATCGGGCGCAACACCGGCGGGTGCGACAGCCCCGCCCGCGACAGCACCGCCTGCGACAGCCCCGCCCGCAACGGCACCGCCCGCAACGGCTCCGCCCGCAACAGCACTCCGCGCGCCGGCACCGCGCGCGCCAGCATCACCCGCCGGCACGGCGCCATCGGCGAACGCATCGCCCAGAACGCCCGCCCCGCCTCGCCCAGCCGCCGCCTCGCGCGCCGCAAGCCGGCTCTTCGCATCGCGAGCAGCGTGCAGATCGGCTGACACGAGTGCGTCGACCGCAGCCTTGATGGGTGCGGCCGTCGCCGGATCGAGACAGGCGCGCAGGTGGATCAATCCGCGCCGGTCCTCCCACATGCGCAGCGAACGCTGAGCCCACAGCTCTTCTTCTCGCGCCTGCACTCCACACGCATCGAGCTCGGCCCGCAAGTACTTGATGTAACGCCAGAGCTGGTCGACGCCGACGGCTGCGGCTCGTTCGACGAGCTTCGTCTCTGCCTCGAGCAGTGGCGCGGCCGCGGCATCCGCTCGCATGGAATCGAGGAATTCGATGATGCGGTTCGCGGCCTCGATCGTGATGGCGCCGTCGGCGATGGCCGCGGCGACGCACGCGTACCTCGGCGCTCGCGGGGCCTCGCCGAACGACTGCGCCGGCGTCGTCGCCTTGGCGACGGCGAGCAGCTTCGCGGCGTCGGCCGTGCTCGAACCGGTGGTCGCGGCGATGAACCGCTCGGGCGTCGAATACCCGTGCCGACCGGCGAGGCCCTCGTGACGGGACTCACCCGCAGACCGCCGTGCGATCGCCGACGAGCATTGCAGCTTCAGCTGCTCGAGCGAGCGCTCGATGCCGGTGATCGCCCGCAGCGCATCGACGAGCTGCGCATCGCCGAGATCATCGAAGTCTGCAGTCGGGTGCTGCGCCGGGGCATCACCGACCGGCCGCGCGCGCAGAACCGAGACGAGCGCTCGCAGCCCGCCGTCGAGCGCCCCGAGCGCGTCGGCACCAGCTGCACCGGCTGCTCCCGGCGCGCCGGCAGCATCGGCTGCACCAGCTGCGCCGCTCGCGATCGCGCCCTCGTTCGTCATGCTTCGATGCTCTCACCACCCACCGACATTCTGTCGAAGCTTTGTTCGAATGCGAATGGGCGCGACGAGAGCGCAAGGGCGGTGAAAGCGGAAGGGCGGTGAGAGCCCGCTCCACTACGCTCTCGATCATGCCTCTGCTCGCGACATCCACCGCCGTCATCGCGGCCATCGCTGCCGTCGCGGGCTTCGCGCTCGGCTGGTGGCCGCTGGCAGCGTGGGTCGAGCGTTCCATTCACGGCGAGCGGATGCCGCGGCGCACCACCATCCGCATCGCCGCCGCCGTGGCGACCGCCGTGACCTTCGGGGTGCTCGGCCTGCGCTTCGGCGGTGACGCCGCGGGCCTCTGGCTGCTGCCGGCGCTGCTCGTCTTCGCCGCCTGCGCGACCGTGCTCTCGATCGTCGACCTCGTCGAGAAGCGGCTGCCGAACGCCGTCGTGTTTCCGACGCTCTACGCGGTGGCCGCGCTGCTCGTGCCCGCGACCTGGGCCGCGGGCGACTGGATGCGGCTGATCTGGGCGCTCGCCGGGGCATTTGCGATGTTCGCCGTCTACTTCGTGCTCGCGCTCATCTCGCCGTCGTCGATGGGCATGGGCGATGTGAAGCTCGCGCTCGTGATCGGCCTGCTGCTCGGCTGGTTCGGCCTGTCGGCGTGGCTCGTGGGGTTGCTCGCCGCATTCGTCGTCGGGGGAGTGGTCGCGATCGTCGCCCTCGTGCTGCGGCGGGTGACGCTGCGCGGATCGATTCCGTTCGGCCCGTCGATGCTCGTGGGGGCGCTCGTGGCGGTTGTGCTGGCGGGTTGAGGAACGCGGGCGAGGCCCCGGTCGCTGAGCCTGTCGAAGCGAATACACCGAGTGGATGCCGCGTGGCAGGCGTCCCTCCCGGCCGTTGACGAGTGACCGCTACTCGTCGAGAGAGCTCCGGATGCTCCTCATGAGTGACTCGAGTTGCTTGTCGAGGATGTCGATCACGATCTCGGGTTCGACTCGGAAGTACTCGTGGACAACGACATTCCGAAGGCCGGCGATCGCGGGCCATGGAGTGTCAGAGTGAGCGGCTTTCGCGTCAGCCGGCAGACCGCGGACGGCTTCCCCGATGACGGCGAAGTCGCGTAGTACGGCAAGCTTGCGGGAACCCAAGCGGATGCGGGTGCCCCGCCCCCGATGCATTCCTGCACTGGGGCTGGAGATCGCCGCGGAGCACGCCACCCGAACTGGGACTGGTCGTGGCGCTGGCGCAGCATGTTGCCTGAACTGAGCCCAGAACGATCCGACCGGTCAGCCTCGACCAGATCACACCGCGCCGACCGCAAGGACCCCCTACGGATGCTTGAACTCGACGAATTGCCATCGAGAAGAACCCGCCTTCTGTCGACCATCGCGACAGAGCGCTTCCGCTGGTGGATGGTATTTGTCGTCCTCGTGGGGATCGCCGCAGTGCGCGCAGCGAACTCGCAAGAACGCGACCAATTCTGGTCTGCGAGGGCGGGGATTGAGAATCTCGAGGGACTGCCTCTGATACGACCGGATACCTGGTCATGGTCGAAAGACGGTGACTGGGTCCCGAATTCACCGCTGTGGAACGTCGTGCTAGGCGTTGGCTGGCAGGCGGGTGGATTCTGGGGGCTGTTCTGGGTCGCGTTCCTATCCATCACAACGTTCTTCGCGCTCGCCTTGGTTCTCGCACGGCTCGTGGGGGCGCGCGCCTTCCCAACTCTGATTGGCTTCGCGCCGGTACTGATGTTCGGCTTTTCCGCGTTCACGCCACGCGCCACGGTGGTCGTGCAGTCACTGATGTTCGTCGCCGTGCTCTTCGTATGGTGGTGGGGCGGCAAGGTCGGTAAGGCCAGCATGCTCCGATCCCTCCTTGTCGTAGGGGGAGTGGGCTTCGCGCTGTCGCTGCTCGGCAACTGGTTGCACCTCTCATTCATGCTCATGTCCGCAGTGATCGCGGTGATGTGGGCCATCGGTTGGTGGGCGAGCCCAGGCATCCGCTTGGCGCAGCGACTGTGGCTGACTGCTGCTGGGACGGTCGGTCTCCTGCTCGGCTGCGTCGCCTCGCCGTACGGGATCCCACTCACCCTCGAACGCGCGCGCATCGTCGCGGATGTGTGTCGCGGAGTGATTAGCGAATGGCAGTCGATCTTCGACCTCATCCGTATTCAGGGTCTCCGATACGTCCCATTTGCAGTGGTCGTCGTACTGCTTGCGATCCTCGCACTTCTCTGGAGCGTGCGTCTCGTTCGACGGGGCGGGAGGTTTGACGCACGGGTTAGGATCATTGTCCCGCTCGCCGCTTTCGGCGTGCCGGCTGTGTTCGTGGGTTTTGATTCGCTGCGTTTCGCCCTGACGGGGATGCTAATCCTTATGCCTGTCTTGGCGGGGGTGGCCTCGGGCCTCATCGACCGTCTGCATTATAGGCAGGCAACTGCCGTTGGTTTCCTGTCGCGTCCGAGAGTAACCGAGTACACGTCGGGACGATTCTGGACAGTAATCGTGGTCGGGCTCATGGTCATGGCGACCCCGCTGACCGTTGCGACTATCCCTGAAGCTTCGACCATCCCCGAAGCCGCCGTGATTAACCAGCTACCAAGAGGCTGCCGCCTCTGGGGGAATGATACGGTCGGCGGCCCGACCATCCTTCTCCGGCCGGACGTAAAGGTGTGGATCGATGGGCGGGCAGACTTCTACGGACGCGAACATCTCTATGAGTATCTCCATGTCCTTTCACTAGAAAGCCCGCTCCCGGACGAGACGACCTGCGTTGTGCTCTCGCCCGATGAAAGGAACCAGCGGCTCGCCGATGCACTAGACGGGAACGAGGAGTGGACTCGGTTGGCATCGGCTGGGGGCCACAATCTCTGGGTGCGCGAGTAGCACAGAATCTAAGGATCCTTGCGTCATGCTCGAGCCACCCGGGGTACGGGCGTCCCCCGACGGGCGGGTACATGTGTACCCCGTATCTGTACCCCAATCGCCCCCAGATTGGGGGACACGCTCGTGTTTCTTGCGTGCAGAACCGCAGGATTGAGCCGATCGTTGCGCAAAGGATTCGTTGTCTCCCCCAAAGTGGGGCATATGCCGTCCAGACATCGACGGATAACTTCATTCCACCGCATGTACCCGCATGTGGCATGCACGACCCGACCGGGAGTGCAGGTCTCCCGATAACCCGAAGGGGTCTCCAAAACATGCTGAAGGCATACACGCGTCTGCAGGCGCGACTGAACTCGCTCCGTCCCGAAGAAGATGGCGCTACCGCGACCGAGTACGCGCTGGTGCTTGGCCTCGTCGCAATCGCCCTCGTCGTTGCCGCGATCGCATTGACGCCGATCCTGAAGAGCTTCGTTGCTGATGTCGGTGTCTGGATGGGTGGACAGGGCAGCAAGGTCGGAACCACGCCGTAGTCCGGCGCTGAAAGTCGATTCGATGGGTTCGGGGCGCGATGCGCTTCGAACCCTTCAGCCCGTAGGGAGTGACGATATGCGTCGATTGAGGAGCCAGCATGGCGCAGCCGCGGTGGAGTTCGCGCTCGTCTTCCCGCTCGTCATCATGCTGCTGCTCAGCGTGATCGAGTTCTCCCGGCTTTGGAACGTGCAGGCGACTCTGTCGGACGGGGCTCGAATCTCCTCACGATACGTGGCGGTGCATCAAGGCGATCCGAACGCCGAAAGTGATGCATGGGCCACGATCGAGAAGATCCCCGGGCTCTTCCTATGGTCCGATGTCACGCACGACGTAGAGGCTGCGTGCGCGCCGGGTCAGAGCAAGATGGTGACGACGACGCTCTCAATCTCGCCAGGCTCGTTCAGCGAATGGTTCAGCACCGCGTTGGGCAACCCGATCAAGCTGGTAGCGGTAGGAGTGACTCCATGCGGAGGATGACGTTCAGGCGGTTCGTGCATGACGAACGCGGTGCGAACGCCGTGCTCATTGCGTTCCTTCTGATTCCAATGATCGGCTTCGGTGCGCTAGCGCTCGACGTCTCAGCTCAGCATGCGGAGAGGACCCAGCTGCAACGTGGTGCCGACGCCGCAGCACTCGGAGTCGCATCGGCATGTGCGGCAGGAGAGTCGAGCTGCGCCGCGAAGGGCGACGTCTATTTCGACGCGAACACAGGTACTCCCGTACTCGGCGAGCCCACTGTCACGGTGACGCCGGCGACGACCACGACTCCAGGCAAGGTCGTCGTCGCCGCCGAGGCCAAATTCCCCCACATGCTTGCTTCAATGATCGATGGCGACAGCGAGCCCAACTCGACGATGGTCAGAGCAGGAAGCATTGCACAGTGGGGCATGCCGCTCGGCGCGGGCACCCTGCCCTTGGCGTTCCCGCTCTGCAAGTTCGATGACTTCACTCCGAACCCCAGTACTGGAACCGGGGTAGAGATCTGGGTGCGCAACGATATCGATGCGCGCAAGAAAAGCGATTGCAAGGACTTGACCTCCGAGTCGTTCTTCGGGTGGCTGACGTCGACCACATGCAGTGCCGAGGTGGAACTAACGCCGACGGATCCCCCGCAGGCGTGGGTGCCGGCGGACCCGGGCAAGTCACCACTCGGTGCAGGTTGCAGCGAATCGTATTTCGTTGCGCTGGAGCAGAACGCAACTCCTGTTCTCATTCCGGTCTATAACGAAATTGGGGCGAAGAACTCCGTTAACGATGGCAAGTTCCATCTTGTCGCCTTCGCCTCGTTCATCATCACGGGCTGGGACTTTCCCGGTTGGAACGCTTCGCCACCGGGCAAATGCAAGGCAGAGACCGGTGCCCCGAGCTGCAGCGGCGTTCGCGGGTACTTCACCGAGCTGGTACCGGTCGAAGATGTGATCGGTCAGCTCGGTGGCACGCCACCTCTGCCTGGCCTCCCGATCGTCTGGAAGCTCACGGACTGAGTCGCAGTCGCCCTACCGAAAGCCGAGAAATGAAGACCCGAATCATCGGGGCGATCGTCGCCCTTCTCCTCGCCGTCGTCGGCGCCGTCGTCCTCGTCAGTTATGTTCGCGGCGCGGACGCGAGGGCTGCGCAAGGTGCCGAGCTCACCGACGTGTACATCGTGCAGGAGTCGATTCCGAGAGGCACCCCCGGTGAGAGTGTCACCGAGTTCGTCACGGTCGATTCGATGCCCGCTCGCAACGTCGCTGACGGCGTCGTGACGAATGTCGACGACCTTGCAGGGCTCGTTTCGGACGCTGAAATCCTTCCGGGTGAGCAGTTGCTGACGGCGCGATTCATCGACCCGGCAGAACTCGCCGCGCGGGGCGATGTTGCGGTGCCCGAGGGGATGCAGGTGGTGTCGTTCACTCTCCCGGCCGACCGCGTCGTCGGCGGCCAGGTTCGTGCCGGTGACAAGATCGGCCTCGTCGGCACGGTCGACCCTGACGAGCCCGGTGAAGAAGCAGATGTAGCGAATCCCACCACGAGCTTCGCGTTCCACAGCGTGCTCGTGACGAAGGTGCAGGGTGTCGTCACGCCCGACGCTGAGTCCGACACGCAAGTCGAGCAGGGTGCCGGCGACAGCATCATGGTGACGATCGCGCTCTCAGCGCACGACATCGAGCGCTGGGTCTGGTTCACAGAGGGACAAGCCGGCGGCTATGCCAGCATGTGGCTCACCCTCGAAAACGACAAGACCGATAACAGCGGCACATCGCCGGTGACTGGAAGCAACGCGTTCTAGTGACCCCGTTCCTCCTTGTCAGTCGGTCCGCCGAGTATGAGACCCGCTTGCGGGCTCTGCTCGGCGAACGGCTTGCTGTCATCCCGGGCGAGTTCCTCACCTTCGGCCCCGAAGCGGTGGTGAGTCGGGTGAACGCACAACCTCGAGTCGCGTTGCTCGGCCCGGTGCTCAACTACGAAGAGACGAAGGGCCTGGTCGAGGCGCTCACCGCGAAGCATCCTGATCTTGGACTGATCGTGGTGCGCGAACAGCGATCCGATCTCGAAGACTGGGTCGACGAACTCGCGCTTCATGCGGTGCTGAACCCCGATGCGAGCGACGAGACGACGATGGCGTTGCTCGATCGTCTCGCCGGCTGGCTCGTGGCGAACGGGCATGCCGACGAGCACGATTTCGACGTGCCTTTGGCGCTCGAGATCGATGACATGCCTTTCGTCATTGAAGAAGAGACGGCCGCAGACGTTCTCATCTCGACCGGCGAAGCCGAGGAGCCAGAGCCCGAGCCGGAACCTGAGCCAGAAGCGCCCGAGTGGGAGTTCCCACCGCTTGACGCGGGCGTTCCGTCGGAGGCGATCGCCGTCGTCGCACCGAAGGGCGGGCAGGGCAAGACGACCATCGCGATCAACCTCGCAACCGGTCTCGCCGAGGTTGCCCCGAACTCCGTCGTTCTCGTCGACGCAGACCTCCAGTTCGGTGACATCACCGCCGCACTCGCGCTCGAGCCGACCCGTACGATCGTCGATGCGGTGGCGGATGCAGCAGTCGACGAGATCGTGCTGAAGACCACGCTCACCCACCACGACGACGGCTTCTTCGTCATCGCGAGCGCGCCGTCCCCTGAGCTCGGTGACCAGGTCGCTCCACACGCCCTCGCACGTCTGATCGAGCGGCTGCGAGCGACGTTCCGATACGTGATCGTCGATACGACACCAGGCCTCGGCGAGCACACTCTCGTGACGTTGGAGCACGTGACCGATGCCGTCTTCGTCACCAACATGGGGGTGCCGAGCCTGCGCGCGATGCGTACCGAGTTCGAACTGTTGACCAAACTCGGCCTCATGCCCGGCAACCGGCACATCGTCGTGAACCAGACCGATAAGAACAGCGGCCTCACCATCAAAGACGTCGAGCACATCATCGGTGCACCGGTCGACATCGAGGTGCCGAAATCATCGGCGGTGCTGCTCGCGTCGAACCGTGGCATCCCGCTCATCCACGATGACGTACGCGATCCTGCGGCGAAGGCGATCCGTTCGATCGTGTTGCGCATCGCACCCGAGGCGTTCCCCAAGCGAAGCAAGATCCAGAGAAGGCGGCGATCGAATGAACCTGAATGATCGGCTGAGCGCGCTACGCAAGCCACAATCGGGCGAGCCCTTCGAGAGTGCCCCACAGGAACCGTCGATCGCGCTGAGTCTCCCCGAGGCATCCGGTGTTGCTGTAGAGCCAAACCCGCTGGCTGGTGAGGCCGAGACGCTTGCGGATCCCACCGATATTGCGCCCCGCGGCGAGGAGCCCGCCCTGTTCCATCCATCCGCGCCACCTCGGCAGGGAGCGGCACGCGCGAAGCCGGCCGCGGACCCCCTCGCGGCCGTCAAAGAGAAAGCAGCGGAAGAACTCTTCGGTCGCATCGGGTCGCGCCTCAACGACGCTTCGCTGACAGAAGAACAGCTTCACCTGCTCGCACGGGCGGAACTCGCCGACATCGTGGCCGGCGAGCAACTCGCACTCTCGACTTCAGAACGCAATCGACTGATCGATGACATCGGCGCCGATGTGCTCGGCTATGGACCACTCGAACCACTGCTCGCCGACCCGAGTGTCAGCGAGATCATGGTCAACCGCTTCGACCGGCTCTACGTCGAGCGCAACGGCCGACTGCTCGAGACCCACCACCGTTTCACCGGCGAGCCGCAGCTGCGTCGCGTCATCGAACGCATCGTCGCCCGCGTCGGCCGGCGCATCGACGAGTCGTCTCCACTCGTGGACGCGCGTCTCGAAGACGGCTCCCGTGTCAACGCGATCATCCCGCCGCTCGCGGTCGACGGCGCCTCGCTCACGATCCGAAAGTTCGCCGGCACCCCGTACACCGCGAAAGACCTCATCGACTTCGGCAGCATGACCCGCGAGGTCGCGACTGTGCTCGATGCGGCCGTTCGGGCGAAGATGAACATCCTCGTCTCCGGCGGTACCGGTACGGGTAAGACCACGCTGCTGAACGTGCTCTCAGCCTTCATTCCCGGGGACGAACGCATTATCACCATCGAAGACGCGGTCGAGTTGCAATTGCAGCAAGACCACGTGGTTCGGCTCGAGTCGAGGCCGGCGAACATCGAGGGCCGGGGTGAGATCACGATCCGTGACCTCGTGCGCAACTCGCTGCGCATGCGGCCCGACCGCATCGTCGTCGGTGAAGTGCGTGGTGCCGAATCGCTCGACATGCTGCAAGCGATGAACACCGGTCACGAGGGTTCGATCTCGACGCTCCACGCCAACTCCCCGCGCGATGCCGTGTCTCGAATGGAGACGCTCGTGCTCATGGCCGGCATGGATCTGCCGCTTCGAGCGATCCGTGAACAGATCGCGTCGGCGATCGACATCATCGTGCAGATCACCCGTCACAAAGACGGCGTTCGCCGGATCACACACATCACCGAGGTTCACGGCATGGAGGGTGAAATCATCACTCTGCAGGACGCGTTCAGTTTCGACTACTCGGCGGGGTACGACGAGGAGGGTCGCTTGCGCGGCCGCATCGAGCCTACCGGTGTGCGGCCCCGCTTCGCCGAGCGAATCGCCGATTACGGCATCGCATTGCCGACTGCTCTCTTCCAGCCAGACCTCGGCGACATGCTCGGAGCGATCCGATGAACCCGGTGGTGCTCGGACTCGGCGTGGGCGTCGCGCTGCTCGCCCTGCTCGTGCTGATCTTCTACGTGATCGCGCCACCTGCTCCGCGAGTGGCACGCGACCGGCGGTTGGCTCCCGGCGTCGAACATGTCTCTGCCCTGACCAAAGCCACCCAGAAGACGACGGCGGCGATCGAGTCGATGGCGTCGAAGCGTTCGAACCGCATGTTCGGGCCGCAGGAGCTGGAGCTCGCCGGCATCAAGACCGATCCGTCCAGCTTCGTCGTGATCGTCGGTTCGGCCGCGAGCGTGCTCGCGCTCATCGGCGTTCTGGTCGGCTTCGCAAACGGCACGTGGCTGCTCTGGGCGGTGCTGCTCGCATTGCTCGCGCCGGTCGGAGCGAAGCTCATCGTGTCGATGCGCACGAGCAAGCGGCGTGAACGATTCGCCGATCAAGTCGACGACACCGTGCAGCTCATCGCCGGAAGCCTGCGTGCCGGCCACGGACTCAACCGCAGCCTCGGGGCGGTGGCGAGCGATGCCGAAGACCCCACCAGCGAAGAACTCGCCCGAGTCGTGAATGAGGTGAGGCTCGGCCGAAACATGTCGGAATCGCTTGCCATCACCGCGCAGCGCATGAAGAGCGAAGACTTCGAGTGGGTCGCGCAGGCGATCGCAATCAACCAGGAGACGGGCGGAAACCTCGCCGAGGTGCTCGATCAGGTCGGCAAGACGATCCGCGATCGCAACGAGATCCGCCGCCAGGTGCGAGCGTTGAGCGCGGAAGGGCGTCTCTCGGCGATCGTGCTCGTCGCGCTGCCGATCGTTGTCTTCCTCTTCCTCATCGTCGTGCAGCCCACGTACTTCAGCTCCTTCTTCCAGAACCCCCTGGGAATCGTGGCCCTTATCGTTGCGGGAATTCTCCTCATTCTCGGATCGATCTGGACCGCATTCACCGTGAGAGTGAAGTTCTGACATGGACCTGCCCGCAGTGTTGATCTACGTGTTGATCGGAGTCACGGCGCTCGCGTTCGGTGTCTTCGTCTTCCTGCTCTTCCCCGCCCGACGCGAGGCCGCATCGTCGGTGGCAGTGGAGGAGCATCCCACGCTCGGCCCTGTGCAGCAGGGTTCGATCAGTGCATCGCTGGTCGCTGCGGCGCCGAGTGGCTACATCGCATGGATCGAACGACAGCTCGTGTATGCCGGCAGGCCCATCGGTTGGTCGGTGAACGGCATCGTCGTCTGGAAGATCATCCTCGCGATCGTCGGCGTGCTGTTCGTGTTGCTCTTCGCGGTCAACGGCGGACTTCAAGGATGGAGCGTGCTCATCGCCATCGCTGCCCCGCCCATGCTCTTCTTCCTCCCCGACGTGCTCATCAACAGTCGGGCGCACGACCGACAGCAGGCGATTCAACTCTCGCTCCCCGATGTGCTCGACCAGATGACGATCGCCGTCGAGGCGGGTCTCGGCTTCGATGCAGCGATGGCCAAGGCTGCCCGTAATGGAAAAGGGCCGCTGGCAGAAGAGCTCATCCGAGTCTTGCAGGACATGTCGATCGGGCGTACGCGCCGTGATTCCTTCCACGAGCTCGAGCGACGCACGAACGTCGAAGACCTGCGCCGATTCATCCGCGCCGTCATCCAGGCCGATCAGTACGGTGTGTCGATCGGAGACGTGCTGAGGGTCCAGGCCGGCGAGATGCGGTTGAAGCGCAAGCAGCGCGCCGAAGAGCAGGCGATGAAGGTGAGTGTGAAGATCCTCTTCCCGCTCGTGTTCTGCTTGCTGCCCGTGCTCTTCATCGTGCTGCTCACGCCTGCGGCGATCAACATGATGAACTCGTTCAGCGGAGGAATCGGCGGGCCGTAGGCCGCCGGAGCCCTCTCGCAGTCACGCTCGGTAGGCTGGCCTCAGACCGAGGGGAGGCGGCATGGCGGAGCCTGAGCGTCCCGACACCGGAAACACCCCCGCGCAAGCCCCCGAAATGTGGCGCCCCGACATCCTCGGCCCCCGATTCGAGCAGCTCACGCTTCCGCTCGGCGCCGACGACGAGGGCGAACTCGTCGCGACCCTCGTGCGGCACCGCCCACCGTGGCGCCTGCGATTGACGCGAGGCGCGGCATCCGGGGCCGATGTCTTGTACGTGCACGGCTGGAGCGACTACTTCTTCAATCCCGAACTCGCCGAGTACTGGACGGCCGCCGGCGCCCGCTTCTTCGCCCTCGACCTGCGCAAGTACGGCCGCAGCCTGCGCCCCGGCCAGACCCCCGGATTCATCACCGACCTCGCCGACTACGACGCCGACATCGAGGCCGCGCTCGCCGCGATGGGCCACGCGGCACCGGCCTCCACGACATTCAAGCGAGCGGATGCCGCCGCCGCACGCACCTCGGCACGGCCGCTCATCCTGCTCGGGCACTCGACGGGCGGGCTCACCCTCAGCCTCTGGGCCGACCGCAACCGGGGGCGCGCCGCGGCGCTCGTGCTCAACAGTCCGTGGCTCGAGTTTCAGGCGAGCAAGGTGGGGCGGCAGGCGATCGCGCCCGTCATCGGCTGGGGGGCGAAGGTCAACCCGCTCGCGCCGCTGCCCAACGTCGACCTCGGGTTCTACACGCGCACGGTGTCGAAGGAGTTCGACGGCGAGTGGGAGTACAACCACGAATGGCGGCCCGATCGCGGGTTTCCGGTGCACCCGGCGTGGCTGAACGCGGTGCTCGCCGGGCACGCGGCCGTCGCCGCACGCATCGACGTGGGAGCACCCGTGCTCACGCTGCTATCGAAGCGGGCGACGCTGCAGGCGCGGTGGGATCCGGCGATGGCCTCGAGCGACATCGTGCTCGTCGTCGACGAGGTGGCCGAGCGCACCCTGCGGCTCGGGCAGGTCGGCGCCGTGGCGCGCATCGACGGGGCGCTGCACGACGTGTTCCTCTCGCGCGAGCCCGTGCGGGCGGCCGCGTACGACGCGATCACGCAGTGGCTGCGGGGCTACGCGCCGCACCGGGGCTGAGCGGGCGCCCCGCGCGGGGCGCGCAGCGCCTAGCGGAAGTTCACGAACTGCAGCGCGACCTCGAGGTCTTTGCCCTTGAGCAGCGCCATCGTGGCCTGCAGGTCGTCGCGGCTCTTCGACGAGACCCGCACCTCGTCGCCCTGCGTCTGGCTCTTGACGCTCTTCGGCGCCTCATCGCGGATGATCTTGTTGATCTTCTTCGCGTTCTCGGAGTCGATGCCGGCCTTCATCGTGGTCTCGATGCGGAACTCCTTGCCCGACGCGAACGGCTCCCCGGCGTCGAGCGAACGCAGCGAGATGCCTCGCTTGATGAGCTTGGCCTCGTAGACCTCGAGAATGGCCTTCGCGCGCTCCTCGCTGTTGGCCTTGATCAGCACCTTCTCGCCGGACTGCTCGATCGACGCGCCGACGTTCTTGAAGTCGTAGCGCTGCGCGACCTCTTTCTGCGCCTGGTGGAGCGCGTTGTCGGCCTCCATCTGGTCGACCTTGGAAACGATGTCGAACGTTGCATCTGCCATGCCGCCCAGTGTATCCGCGAGATCGAATCGGCGAGCGGATGTCGCGGGGCAGGTGCCTCCCGCCGCCGCGAGCCACCCGTGTCAGGCGGGCGGGCGGGCGGTCGACGAGCGCACGCGCAACTCGTACGGCAGCGGGGTGGCGGCTGGTGTCGCAGCATCCGCATGGCCCGGCTCGAGCTCGTCCATCAGGATCTCGACCGCCATCTCACCCTGCAGGCGCGGGAACTGCGCGACCGTCGTGAGGCCGAAGAAATCGGAGAGGTCGTGGTCGTCGATGCCGGCGATCGACACGTCGCGGGGCACGATGAGCCCGAGGTCGCGGGCGGCGAGGATCGAGCCGATCGCCATCTCGTCGGAGGCCGCATAGATCGCGGTCGGCCGGTCGTGCGGGGCGCCGAGCAACTGCTTCGCCGCGTGGTAGCCGCCGCGAATGGTGAAGTCGGCCGGGGCGAAGAGCCGTGGGTCGACGTCGATGCCGGCGTCGCGAAGCGCCCCCTCGTACCCGATGCGACGGTTCGTCGGCAGGTGGAAGTCGAGGTCGAACTCGAGGTCGCCGCCGATGTGCGCGATGCGGGTGTGGCCGAGGCCGATGAGGTGCTCGGTCGCGAGGCGGGCGACCGCGACATCGTCGATCGTGAGGGTGCGTACGCCGGGGATCGGCCCGCCGACGCCGACGAGGGGCTTGCCGAGTTCGTGCAGCCGGGCGACCTCGGGCTCGGTGAGTTCGAGCGAGACGGCGATGACGGCGTCGACGCGCTGGCGCATCAGGAACTGCTCGAAGACGCTCGCGCGCTCGCGCCCGTCGCCCGAGAGGTTGTAGAGGGTGAGGTCGTATCCGCTGCGGATCAGCGACTGCTGCGCCCCCTCGAGCACCGAGGAGAAGAACCAGCGGTTCAGAAAGGGGATGACGACGCCGATGTTGCGCGTGCGGCCCGAGGCGAGGCTCGATGCGTTCGACGAGACGACGTAGCCGAGCCGGGAGGCCGCGTCTTCGACCTTCGCCTTCGACGCCGGCGAGACGTGCCCGCGACCGCTGAGCGCACGCGACACCGTCGCGGTGGAGACTCCCGCGAGTCTCGCGACCTCTTCGATGCCGGCCATGGCCCCTCATTCCCGGCCTTCGCCGGTTCGGTTCCGGCCTTCGCCGGTTCGATTCCCGGCCTGCGCCGAGTCGATTCCCGAGCACGCCGGGTCACAGAAATCCTACTGGTCGCCGCCGTCCGTGCCCGCGGTGCCCCGCGTGGCGCGTTGTCTCAAGGCCGCAGGTGGGATAGAAATACGTGTTGGGGCTGGCTCATGGGGGTGGCGGCTCGCCCCCTGTCGCCGTCTCGAAGGGAAAGCACCCGTGAAGTGGCTCAAGGGCATCGCCGTGGCGTTGGTCGTGATCTTCGCCTTGTTCTATCTGATCAGTCGTCCGGAAGACGCTGCGAACGTCGTGCAGAGCGCGTTCGGCGCCGTCGTCTCGGCCGCGGAGTCCGTCGGCACCTTCTTCACCTCCCTCGCGTCCTGAGGTCTGAGGCACGAGGCACTGAGATCGAGGCGATGCCATGAGCGTGTTCGGTTTCGATCCGCGCGTCGAGCGCCACCTCATCTCCGACGAGGGCGAGGTGATCGTCGACGAGGTGCGCAAGCACTGGGCCGCGACCGTCGGCGCCCTGCTCGAGATGACGTTGGCCGTACCCGCGCTGATCCTGCTCGCGTGGGTGCCGCAGCAGCTCTACTGGTTCCCGCTGTTCCTCGCGCTGTTCCTCGCGGTGCACGGGCTCTGGCGCATGCTGCAGGTCCGAATGGACCGCTTCGTGATCACCAACATGCGCGTGTTCCGCGTGCACGGCATCCTGTCGCAGCGCATCGCGACCATGCCGATCGCGCGCATCCTCGACATCTCGGTGCACACCCCGCTCATCGGCCGCGTCTTCGGCTTCGGGCACTTCGTCTTCGAGTCGGCGGCGCAAGACCAGGGGCTGCGCGAGATCAGGTTCGTCGGTTCGCCCGACAAGCGCGGAGCCACGATTCAGCGCGTCATCCAGCGCTCGGGGCTGCGCGGGCCGGCGCGCCCGGTGCGCAGCGACGAGCACTACGACGACGCACCCACGACGGCCCCCATCACCGCGCCGGTGCCGCGCTACGACCCGGCACCGAATCCCGACCGCTACGACACCACTCCGCAGCGCGACCAGAACGACACCGCCGAGATGCCCTGGTGGCGCGGGTCGAACTGACGGTCAGGCGGTCGGCCATCGCACCCGATCAGGATGCCGCGGGGCCCGACTCGACCCGCACCCGACGTCGATTTCTCGCTCCGGCCCTCGGCGGGTATTCTTGACAGGCCCCCGGTTGTGTGCAGAACGTGGTCGGGTGCGATGGCGAGTTACCCAAGCGGCCAAAGGGATCTGACTGTAAATCAGACTGCTCAGCATTCGGGGGTTCGAATCCCTCACTCGCCACAAGAAAAACCCCGGTTACCCGGGGTTTTCGTGGTTCAGCGGGTCACCCGTCAGCCCGCACGATCTCGGGCAGCCGCCAGGTCAGGTCGAACCATGGCTCGAGCGGACCGTAGAGGCGCAGCAGCGGCCACCACGATTTGCCGGGGAGCGTCGGGATCCAGTTGGACTCCTTGCCGGCGGGCGCGGTCGGGGCGAACCACAGCACGTGCGAGCCGTCGGGTTCTGCTTGCAGGCCTTCGCCGAGGCTCGAGAGGGCGGGGTAGGGCGTCGACTGCAGCAGCGATCGGGTCTGCGTGTCGTAGATGTCGATCGCCCAGAAGTTCTTCGCGGGTGCGTTCGCGGGGATCGTCAGCGAATACGTCTCGGCGCCGTCGAGCACAGCGCCGTCGGCATCCTCTGCCGTGTAGATGTAGGCCGAGCCCGCGCCGACCTGCGCGTGCGCCATCGCCGGTGTGATCACCGTCGCCGCGTAGTGGAAGAGCGTGCGCGCATCGAGGTTTCGTGCGCCGTCGCTCAGGAACTCGTAGCTGCCGCCCACGAACCCCTCCTTCCACGACGACCCCTCCCAACGGAAGGACTCGGGATCGCGCGACCGGTAGAGGGTGGCTCGTGCCATCGCCGCACCGATGCGAGCGGCGTCGTCGAGGATGCCGCGCAGACGCGAGTCGGGGGCGAAGGGCTTCGCATGCACGATTCCGAGCGCGCGCAGGGTGCCCGCGCGCTCCGCGTCGAGCGCGGCGGGGGGCTCTTCGGCGACGAGTTCGGCGATCTCCTCGAAGAACGAGAAGTCGTTGGAGTGGATCGTGTTGAACACCTGGTCGGCGATGTTCACGAAGGTGTTCTCGGGCGGTGCGGCGGCGTCGCTCAGCCGGTAGATGCGGGACTGCTTGATGGCGGGCACCCCGCCCAGGGCGCGGATCACGACGAAGTTCGTGAACGTCGCGCTCTCGTAGGTGTGGTACCCGTCGGGTCGCTCGCCGTCGTACCCCGGCGGGAGGAAGAGGTACTTGCCGCCCGCGCCGCGATCGGGCCCGGCGATGCCCATGTCGGCGACGTAATGGAACCAGAAGTCGTCGACGACGCCGAGCGCCTGAGGAGGCGCCTCGATGACCGTCGGCCCCCACGCCTTCAGATCGAGAAAGGTGACGCCGTACGTGGTCTCGGTGTTCGGCGTCAGCCAGAGCGCGCCCGAGTTCGCCTTCGGGTCGGTGTAGCCGATCTTGTCGGGCGAGTCGACCCCGCCGAGACGCAGGCCCTTCCGCATGGCGACGAGTGATGCGCCGGGCACCGCGTTCATGAAGGCGGTGATGCCGCGCACGAGGTCGATGCCGTCGAAGATCGACTGCACCGATTCGGGCTTCGGCACACCGTCGAAGAACTCGAACTCGCCGAACGGCGTCGACAGCCGATCGGGTGTCGAGATGTGCGACACCTGCTCAGCCAGTTGCTCCGTCGTCAGACCCGTGCCGCGTGCACCTTCGATAGCCATGTTCGTCCCCCTTTTGAACGTCAGATACCCTCGCCATCCTGCCAGCACGCGAGTTGCGAAACGTCATGCAGATCAGATGACCGATGGATGTCGCGCGCTCGCGTCCAGGCTCAGACCTCGGGTTCCTCGCCGCTGCCGTCGCCGGCACCCGCGTCGACCCGCAGCAGTGCGTCGGCGTACACCGACCTCAGAGTGTCGCCCATCCACTCGGTGCCCTCGTGCACGGCGGACTCGCCGATGACGGCGATCAAGCCGCCCGCCTTCAGGTTCGAGCGCACCCGGTCGTTGTTCACGATGAGCTCGAGCCGCGAGTCCGCCCGTGCGAGGTCGCTCGCATAGCGGCGAAGCACCTCGACGTGCGACAACCCGATCTGGTCGACGCCGCGAAGCCGGAGGATGACGATGGAGTCGTGTGTCGCGGCATCCACACTCGGCAATTGCTCTTCGAGGTTCGGGGCGTTCGCGAAGAAGAGGCTGCCATACGGGGCCAGCACCACGACCTCGTGCGACCCGACCGTCTCGGGCGGGTCGGATTCGCGGCGACGGCCGTCGTCTTCGAAGGTGATGCGCCGCACGCGCAACCGGTTCGACTGCTCGGCGACGAAGAGGATGATGCCGAGTCCGACCCCGATCAGCACCGCGAACTGCAGCGGCACGATCAGGGTCAGCGCGAACGTCACGACCATCACCGTGATCTGCAGAGCGCCGGTGTTGGCGACTGATCTGATCTGCGCGGGCTTGATCGCGCCGAAGCCGATGACGATCAGCAGGGCGGCGAGCGACGGCATGGCCACGAGCGAAACCGCGCCGGACGCGAACAGGATCGTGAGCGCCATGACCGACGCCGCGATGATGAGTCCGAACCGGGTGCGGGCGCCCGCCGCGACGTAGAGCGCCGAGGCCGACATCGAACCGCCCACGGGCATGCCCTGGAAGAGCCCGGCGACGAGGTTGCCGACCCCCTGCCCCACGAAGTCGCGATTGGGGTCGGCCGGTCGCCCGTCGGCGTTCGGCACCCCGGCCGAGACTGCGGCCCCCTGCACGATGCCGACGAATGCGAGCGACGCCGCGGGCAGGAGCAGGAACGCGACATCTTCGAGCACCGGCAGCACCGGCATCGGCAGACCGGAGGGGATCTCGGCGATGTCGGCGACCACGGCGACGCCGAAGCCGTTCTCGTTCAGCACCCACGCGAGCACCGATCCCACCGCGACCGCGACGACGAGCCCGAGCGAACGCAGCGGCGTACGTGTCAGCACCACGATGAGCACCATCGTGGTGAGCCCCACGACGAGCGTCGGGATGTCGAACCGGCCGACGTGCAGCGCGAGGTCGATCGCGCGCGTCAGCCGGTTCTCGCCGTACCCCTCTGCGCCGGTGAGATCGCCGAGCTGGCCGAGCACGATGTTGACGCCGACGGCGGTGACGAAGCCCGTCATCACCGCGGTCGGCACGAAGCGCAGCAGGCGGCCGGCTCCGAGCAGCCCGGCGACGACCATGATCACGCCGGTCAGCATCGCGAGGGTGAAGAGGGCACGTTCGGGGTCGGGGCGAGACGCCAGGTCGGTGTCGTTGACGATGAGGGCCATCGCGCCGGTCGCCTGCACCGCCATGAACGAACTGCTCGTGAAGAACGCGGCGCCGGCCATGCCGAACAGGTAGGCGTAGAGGCCCGCGACCGGGTTCACCCCGGCGAGCAGGCCGCTGGCGAGGCCGTCGGGCACGCTCTCGACGCCGAGCACGAGGCCGGCGAGGGCATCCTTCCGCAGTGTGCCGCGCTTCGAACCGCCGGGCAGCAGTCGACGGATGCCGCGGGGCGGCGGGCTGCTCGACTCGGCCCCGTTCGCGGCGCGATCACCCACGGGTGCTCCCTCCGTGCAACCGATGTGCACCGAGGCTACCGGCAGCGCCGCCGGCGCGGATCATGCGAAGTGAACGATCGTCGGGGCTGTGCCGCGTCGGGCTAGCGTGGGGGCATGAGCGAAGACGCAGTTCGAGACGGCGACCACGAAGCGACGGGCACGGGCGGGCAGCGGGGCGCCGCGGCATCCACTGATCTGCTCGACCTCGCCAAGCGCATCGCGCTGCAGGCGGCGGAATTCGCGCTCGAAGCGCGTCGCGGCGGGGTGAGTGTCGCCGCCACCAAATCCTCGCCGGTCGACATCGTGACGGCGGTCGACCGCGACACCGAGGCGCTCATCCGCCGGCTGGTGCTCGAGGCGAGGCCGGGCGACGGCATCGTCGGCGAAGAAGACGACGCCCGCGTCGGCACGACGGGCGTCAACTGGGTCGTCGACCCGATCGACGGCACCGTGAACTTCCTCTACGGCATTCCCGCGTGGGCGGTGAGCATCGCCGTGGTCGAGGGCTCGGGCGACCCGCTCGACTGGAGAGCGCTCGCCGCAGTCGTCGTGAACCCGGTCACGGGCGAGGTCTTCGAGGCGCGCGCGGGCGGCGGCGCGCGCCTCGACGGGCGGCCGATCGAGGTGAATCAGGATGTCTCGCTCAGCCGTGCGCTCGTCGGCACGGGCTTCTCGTACTCGGCTGAGGGGCGGCGTGCGCAGGCCGAGGTGCTGTTGACGGTGCTGCCGCTCGCTCGCGACATCCGCCGTGCGGGCTCGGCCGCGCTCGACCTCTGCGCCGTCGCCGCCGGGCGCCTCGACGCCTACTACGAACGCGGGCTGAACCCGTGGGATCACGCTGCCGGCGCCCTCATCGCGCACGAGGCCGGTGCGCGAGTCGGCGGGCGCGGCGGCGGCGCGGCGAACGACGAGCTCGTGGTCGCGGCGGCGCCTGCGCTGTACGAGGAGCTGGCAGAGGTGCTGCGACGTGCCGGGGTGGAGGCGTGAGCGGGTGTGCGGCGCGGGGGCGCGGGCGCGCGGTGCGGGCGTGAGGAGTTCTCGTATGCGGAACTCGTGGATTGTGGGCGTTCTGACAGCCGGGAATCGCTGTTGAGCATGGCGCGCACCGACGAGACCGGTTAGTCTTTACCAAGCTGTTATCTCGACGCTGTCGGGATGCCCACCTCCCCGCTCGCCCCATCCGATCCACGACGCCGAGAGTCCCCCCACACGTGCTCGAGTCCCCCCTCGTGCCTGACGGTTCAACGCCGGGCACCGCTGCCCCCATGCGGGCCGAGCGACCCCTCACTCGTCGTGAGATTCGCGAGCTGGAGGCGGCGCGGGCGATGCAGCAAGCGGCGGCTGTGCAGCAGGCGGCCTTGCAGCAGGCAGCCTTGCAGCAGGCAGCAGCGCATCAGGCGCCCGGCACAGCTGTGCAGCAGGCGGCCGGCGCTGCGGGGCCCGCGTGGTATCCGAGCCCGACGACGCCGGCCGCACCGAGCGAACCGGGCGCGCTTCGGCCGCGGCGATCGGCGGCGGCCATGCCGCCCACAGCGGTTCCGTTCGTGCCGATTGCGACGGCCCCGGCGGTTCCGGTCTTCGCTCCGGCTCCGGTTGCCCCGGCCGCTCCGGCTCCGGTCCATCAAGCGCCGGTCGCTCAGGCTCCGGTCGCTCAGGCCCCCGTCGTTCCGGCCCCTGCTCGTCCTGTTCCGCCCGCTCCTGCTCTTTCCGCTCCTGCTCCTGCTCCTGCCGCTCCTGCTCCTGCCGCTCCCGCCCCTCAGGCCGAGCCGATCGACCACCGCGTCGACACGGTCTCGGCCTTCGCTGATTCCCGGGACGATGCCGCGCCCTCGCGGCGCGGTGGCGCCGGGGTTTCGCGCGGCGACGCCGGGCCGCGCAGCGTGGTCGCGCCTTCGCGTAGCGGTGCCGAGCCGCAGGCCGGGTTCGACTCGCTCTTCGCCGACCTCGGCGAAGATGCCGAGCCGACCGCAGAAGCGCCTGCGCGGTCGAAGCGGCTCTCGCGCGCCGAACGCAAGGCGGAGAAGAAGGCCGAGAAGTCGGCGCCCACTCGTCGTCGCGGTGATTCGGTCACGGCGCCTGCTGTTCCCACGGCGCCTCCGGTCGAGACGGCAGCAGCGGTCGACGACTTCGCCGCGGCGATCGCCGCAGCGGCAGGTGCGCCCGCGGTTCTGCCCGCGCTGGCGACACCGGCCGCTCCGGCGACACCTGCGGCATTCCCTGCACGCGAGGCTTCACCTGCTCCTGCGGCACCGCCTGCACGCGAGGCTTCGCCGGCACGCGCCCTCGACCCGCTCGCCCCTGCGTCGGCGTTCCCGGCATTGCCCACGACCGAACTCGCACTCGATACCGCGGTCGCCGCATGGCAGCCGACGACCGAGCTCGCGGGCGCCCGACGCCCGAGGCCGACGCCGACGAGCGGTGCGCGCCGAGCCGCAGGCAACGACCGTTCGACGAACGCCGCTTCGGCAGGCGCGCCCCGCCCGACCCCGCGGCGACGCGTGAAGCGTGCGAGCCGCATCGCGCGCGTTTCAAGCGGATTCGCAGCCATGAGCTTTGCGGCGCTGCTGGCGGTCGCGACATCCGTGCCCTCGCTCTCATTGCTGTCGCCCGCCGACGTGCAGGCCATGGCGCTCGATCGGCAGATGACGGGCACGGCGCCCGGCCAGTCGGTCGAGATCACGGGCGACGCGCTCGCGCAGACCGTGCAGCGCGACGGGTACGAGACCCAGACCATCGAGGAGTACGCGATCGCCGCCGGCATTCGGCCCGAGGCGACGTTCACGAACAATCCGTCGGGCACGATCCAGTGGCCCTTCGCCGTCGGCGTGCACATCGGCGACCGGTTCGGCTATCGCGATTGCGCCGGCTGCTCGAGCGACCACGGCGGTCAGGACTTCAACCCCGGACTCGGCGCCGAGATCCAGGCCATCGCCGACGGCGTCGTCGCCAACTCGACCGATTCCGGCGGATCCCTGGGCGTCGTCATGATGATCGACCACATGATCGACGGCGAGCTCGTCACGAGCGTCTACGCCCACATGGAGTACGACTCGCGCCGCTTCGAGACCGGCGACACCGTCAAGGTCGGCGACGTGATCGGCCTGACCGGCGACACCGGCATGTCGACCGGCCCGCACCTGCACTTCGAGATCCGCCTCGGCGGCATGAACGGCACCAAGGTCGACCCGCTCGAGTGGCTCTACGCCAACACCAACTGACGACCTGTCGACGACACCGGCTCGGGACAGCGGCGGACGACGCCCAGGATGACGGCCCCGGAATGACGGTCGCGGCCGCGGTCGCGACGGGCGCCGTGACGAGGGTTCGACCGGGATGGTTCGCCACTCCCGACGCTCCTCATGACGTCGTGCGAGCGGTGCGGGTGGGCGGCGCGGTCACCGCGACATCCGCTCTGCGCCTCGATGGAATCTGGCTGACGCACGATCCCGTGCTGCACGTTCGCGTGCCGCGCACCGCCTCGCGACTGCGCGCGCCCGATGCGCCTGGCGAGCGGCTCGACCGCGAGGCGCACCGGGTCTGCGTGCACTATCGCAGTGATCCGCCGGCTCGTACGGCGCGGGATCCGTTGGCGCTCGCGCTTGCCGAGATGCTCGCCTGCGCCGAGCGGCGCTTGCCGTCATCGCACTCGACTCGGCGTTCTCGCGGGGGTTGCTGGGCGCAGAAGGGCTCGACGCCGTGCGTGAGCTCGCGCTGCCGTCGCGTCGCGCCTGGATCGACGCGGCGGACATCGGGTCGGAATCGGGCACCGAGTCGACGGTGCGCCTGCTGCTGCGCTCGCGCGGAATCGCGCACCGGTCGCAGGCGCACATTCGTCGCGTCGGCTACGTCGACCTGCTGGTCGGCGACCGCCTGATCATCGAGATCGACGGGGCGGGCCACCACACCGGCCCCGAATTCGAAGAGGATCGCCGGCGCGACTTCGAAGCGCTCATGCAGGGGTATCTCGTGCTGCGCCTCAGCTACCGGCAGGTGACGACCGAGTGGCAGCTCGTCAGCGAGGGCATCCTCGCGCTCGTCGCGCGGGGCGAGCACCGGTGGGGCGCTCGGGCGAGGGGGCGAGCGGATGCCGCGGCGCACGCCGCGGACTACACCGCGAGCCAGGCCGTGGTGTCGACGGGCAGCGTGCGACCGTCGAGCGGCTCGCTCGTGAGCAGCACATCGCCCTCGGGCAGCTCGACGGGGGCGTCACCCGTGTTCGCGATCACCGCGAGGTCGCCGTTGCGGAACGCGACGACAGACTCGGGGTACCCGGGCAGCCACTCGAGCGTGCCGGCGCCGAGGTCGCGCTCGCGCCGCAGCGCGAGGGCGTCGCGGTAGAGCGAGAGGGTCGAGGCCGGGTCGCCCTGCTGCACATCGCGCGCGAGCTCGGCCCACTGCGCGGGCTGCGGCAGCCACGAGGCATCCGTCGTGCCGAAGCCGTATGACGGCGCGTTCGATTCCCAGGGCAGGGGCACGCGGCATCCGTCGCGGCCGTAGCGCTCCCCGTTCGTGCGGAACCACGTCGGGTCCTGCCGGGCGTCGTCGGGCACGTCGATGACCTCGGGCAGCCCGAGCTCTTCGCCCTGGAAGAGGTAGACCGAGCCGGGCAGCGCGAGCATGAGCGCGGTCGCGGCGCGAGCACGGCGCAGGCCCGGCGCGTACTCGGGCAGGCCGTTCGAGCGCGGCCCGAGGCCGTGGCCCTGCGGGTTCGCCTCGGTGACCGAGAGCCGCGTCGCGTGGCGCACGACGTCGTGGTTCGAGAGCACCCAGGTCGACGGCGCACCGACCGACGAGAACGCCGCGAGCGAGTCGTCGATCACGTGGCGCAGCGCCTCGGCGTTCCACGGCGTCTCGAGGTAGGCGAAGTTGAACGCCTGGTGCATCTCGTCGGGGCGCACCCAGTTGGCGAGGCGGGGCAGCGGGTCGACCCAGGCCTCGGCCGCGAGCACGCGGTCGTCGGGGTACTCGTCGAGCAGCTTCCGCCAGTCGCGGTAGATCTCGTGCACGCCGTCTTGGCCCCAGTAGGGCGCGCCGGGAGTGGCGGGCGCGGCTTCGTCGGACGCGTCGAGGCCGGACGCGTCGAGGCCGGCCGCGCCGCCCATGCTGCCGCCCTCGGCCGGGGGAGTGAAGTCGGGCAGGCCCTCGGCCTTGATCATGCCGTGGGCGACGTCGACGCGGAATCCGTCGACGCCGCGGTCGAGCCAGAAGCGGAGGATGCGGCGGAACTCGTCGCGCACCTCTTCGTTGGTCCAGTCGAAGTCGGGCTGCGAGCTGTCGAAGAGGTGGAGGTACCACTGGCCGGGCGTGCCGTCGGCCTCGACGATGCGGGTCCATGCCGGCCCGCCGAAGACGGATTCCCAGTTGTTGGGCGCCTCGGCGCCGTCTTCGCCGCGGCCGTCGCGGAAGAGGTAGCGGGCGCGCTCGGCGCTGCCGGGTGCGGCGGCGAGCGCCGCCTGGAACCAGTCGTGCGCGTCGGAGGAGTGGTTGGGCACGATGTCGACGATGACCCGGATGTCGCGGGCATGCGCCTCGGCGATCATGGCGTCGAAGTCGGCGAGGGTGCCGAAGTGCGGGTCGACGTCGCAGTAGTCGGCGACGTCGTAGCCGCCGTCTTTCTGGGGCGACGTGTAGAACGGGGAGAGCCAGATCGCGTCGATGCCGAGGTCTTGCAGCGCGGCCAGGCGCGAGGTGATGCCGGCCAGGTCGCCCATGCCGTCGCCGTTCGCGTCGGCGAACGACCGGGGGTAGATCTGGTAGATCGCGGCAGTGCGCCACCATTCGGAAGTCATGCGGAAAACTGTACGTCAATTCGCGCGAAGTTGGAAACGCTTGCACTACTCGGGATCACCGAAATGATTACGAACCGGTATCAATGCGTGACAGGCGGTTTGTCATTGCACGCGTCGCGGGGTATACCTGTAATCGCTTGCATAAACGCGGGCACACTTCACGCACACTGAGAAGGGCACACCAATGAGGGTGAACAAGAAGAGCCTCCTCGCTGCCGGGGCCGTCGCAGTCATCGCGACGCTCGGTCTCGCGAGCTGCTCCGCAGGCGACAGCGGCTCGGAAGGCGAGGCCTCGTCGAGTGGCACGCTGACCGTCTGGGTCGACGCCGAGCGCGTCGACGCCGTGCAGGGCGCGGCCGACGCGTACTCCGAGGAGAAGGGCGTCAAGGTCGAGATCGTCGGCAAGGACAACGCCGACATCAAGGACGACTTCATCCAGCAGGTGCCGACGGGCAAGGGCCCCGACATCGTCATGGGTGCGCACGACTGGCTGGGCGAGCTCTCGACCAACGGCGTCGTCGCCCCCATCGAGCTCGGCGACTCCGCCGCCGACTACCTGCCCGTCGCGATCGACGCGTCGACCTACGAGGGCACGGTCTACATGCTTCCCTACGCGGTCGAGAACATCGCCGTGCTGCGCAACGCCGACCTCATCCCCGAGGCCGCGACGAGCTTCGACGACATGATCGCCAAGGGTCAGGCCGCCGGCCTCACCCACCCGTTCGTCGTCGAGCAGGGCGCAGAGGGCAACCCGTACCACCTCTACCCGTTCCAGACCGCGTTCGGCGCTCCCGTCTTCGGCAGCGGTGCTGAGGGCTACGACCCGACCGACCTGCAGATCGGCAACGCGGGCGGCGAGCAGTTCGCCACGTGGCTCGGCAGCCAGGGCAAGAACGGCACCGGCGTCTTCAACACCGACATCGACGGTGACATCGCCAAGCAGGCGTTCATCGACGGCACCGCGGCCTTCTGGCTGACCGGCCCGTGGAACGTCGGCGCCGCGACCGACGCCGGCATCAACGTCGCGATCGACGCCGTGCCGAGCCCGACCGCCGAGGTCGCCTCGCCGTTCGCCGGTGTCAAGGGCTTCTTCGTCTCCGCCGAGTCGAAGAACAAGGTCGCCGCGAACGACTTCCTCGTCAACTACATCGGCACCGAAGACGTGCAGCTCGAGCTCTTCAAGGCCGGCAACGTGCTTCCCGCCCTCTCGGCCGCTGCTGAGACCGCATCGAGCGACCCGATCATCGCCGGCTTCGCCGCCGTCGGTGCCGACGCCGTGCCGATGCCCGCGATTCCCGCCATGGGCGTCGTCTGGCAGTACTGGGGCATCGCCGAGGCCGACATCATCAACGGTGCCGACCCGGTCGCCACGTGGCAGAAGCTGACCACCGACGTGCAGGCCGCGATCGACGCAAGCTAGTCCCTCCGGTGGTCGAGTAGCGACGAAGGAGCGTGTCGAGTCCCGCACAGGTCTCGACACGCACCCTCCTTCGTCGGGCGCTACTCGACCACCGGGCGTTTCCCCAGACGAGCGACACGAGAGACTGAGCAGCATGAGCACCACCATCGACGATGAGGTCGCCTCGGAGGCGAAGCCGAAGCCCACCAAGAAGCAGCGACGCGCGACGAACATCGCCGACGCGGCATCCGGTGGTCTCAAAATGCTGCTCGTGAAGCTGCTCGCGCTCGGCCTCGTCGACGCGATCGCGATCTACGGCGTCATCATCCTCGCGATGGCCGAGCAGTGGCTCGTCGCGGCGATCGTCGCGCTCGTCGCGATCGTCGTCAACTGGATCTACTTCTCGCGGCGGAAGCTGCCCGCGAAATATCTCGCACCGGGGGTCATCTTCCTCGTCGTGTTCCAGGTGTTCGTGCTCGTCTACACGGGGTACATCGCCTTCACCAACTACGGCACGGGCCACAACGGCTCGAAAGACCAGGCCGTCTCCTCGCTCATGGCCTCGTCGTTGCAACGCGTCGAGGACTCGCCGACCTACCCCGTCACGGTCGTCGACCAGGGCGGCAGGCTCGGCCTGCTCGTGACCGATCCCGACGGCGAGGCGCTGCTCGGCACCGAGACGCAGCCGCTCGCCCCCGTCGACGCCGAGATGGACGGCGACAAGGCCGTCGCCGTCGACGGCTGGACGACCCTGCGGTTCGCCGACGTCATCGCCCGCACCGACGAGATCTCCGAGCTCGCCGTGCCGTTCTCCGACGATCCGAACGACGGTGCGCTGCGCACGCCCGATGGCCAGAGCGCGTACCTCTACCTCTCGAACCTCGAGTACGACGAGGCCGCCGGCACGATGACGAACCTCGACACCGGCACCGTCTACTCCGACATCGGCACCGGCGCCTTCACGTCGGAGAGCGGCGAAGAGTTGCTGCCCGGGTGGCAGATCGTCGTCGGCTTCGACAACTTCGTGCGCGCCGTCACCGACGAGCGCCTCGCGGGCCCGCTCGTCTACGTCACGCTCTGGACCTTCGCGTTCGCGTTCATCTCCGTCGCGTCGACGTTCTTCCTCGGCCTGTTCCTCGCGATCGTCTTCAACGACATGCGCATGAAGGGGCGCAAGTACTATCGCGTGCTCATGATCCTGCCGTACGCGATCCCGTCGTTCCTCTCGGCGCTGATCTGGGCCGGCATGATGAACGAGAGCTTCGGCTTCATCAACCAGGTGCTGTTCGGCGGGGCCGACATCCCCTGGCTGACCGACCCGGTGCTCGCCAAGTTCTCGGTGCTGCTCGTCAACCTCTGGCTCGGCTTCCCGTACATGTTCCTCGTGTGCACCGGCGCCCTGCAGTCGATCCCCGAAGAGCTGCAAGAGGCCGCCACCGTCGACGGCGCGAAGCCGTGGGCCGTGTTCCGGCTCATCAAGCTGCCGCTGCTGCTCGTCTCGGTCGCGCCGCTGCTGATCGCGTCGTTCGCGTTCAACTTCAACAACTTCAACGTGATCTACATGCTCACCGACGGCGGGCCGAGAGACTCGAACGCGCCGATACCCGTCGGGTTCACCGACATCCTGATCTCGATGGTCTACAAGGTGGCCTTCACCGGCCAGACGCGCGACTACGGGCTCGCGAGCGCCTACTCGATCATCATCTTCATCATCGTGGCCGTGATCTCGATCATCGCCTTCCGCCGCACCAAGTCCCTCGAGGAGCTGAACTGATGGCCGCGCAGCAGCCCGTTCCCGGAACGGATGCCGGCCTCGTCGTCGGCGAGTTGGAGGGGTTCGAGGATGCCTCGACGCGCGCGAGCATCTCGGTGGGCGTCAGCGGTGGTGCGGGCGGTTCCGGTGGTGACGGTCGCGAGGTCGCGCGTCGGCCGTTCAACCTGCGCCGCTGGTTCGCCGCGACCGGTTGGCGCCACGTCGTCGGCGTGGTCATGGTGATCTTCTCGCTCTTCCCGATCGTGTTCGTGATCTCGTCGTCGCTGAACCCGCACGGCACCCTCACCGGCTCGAATGCGCTGTTCTCGAAGATCGGGCTCGACAGCTACGTCCGCATCCTCACCGACCCGCAGGTGCCGTTCCTCACCTGGTTCGGCAACACGCTCATGATCGCCGGCATCACGGCCGTGCTGACCGTCTTCCTCGGGGCGCTCGCCGCGTACTCGTTCTCGCGCATGCGCTTCACGGGCCGGCGCTTCGGGCTGATCTCGATCGTCGTCGTGCAGATGTTCCCGCAGCTGCTCGCCGTCGTCGCGATCTTCCTGCTCATGAGCGCGATCGGCGACTGGTTCCCGGCGATCGGCCTGAACACGCACATCGGCCTGATCATGGTCTACCTCGGCGGCGCGCTCGGCGTGAACACCTACCTCATGTACGGCTTCTTCAACACCGTGCCGGCGTCGATCGACGAGGCGGCGAAGATCGACGGAGCCGGCCATGCCCGCATCTTCTTCACGATCATCCTGCGGCTCGTCGCGCCGATCCTCGCGGTGGTCGCGCTGCTCTCGTTCATCGCCTCGGTCAACGAGTTCGTCGTGGCCTCGGTGCTGCTCATCGACACCGAGAAGCAGACGCTCGCCGTGGGCCTCACGAAGCTCGTGTCGAACCCGCGCTACGCCGACTGGAGCGCCTTCTCGGCCGGAGCCGTCATCGCGGCACTGCCGGTCGTGGCACTCTTCCTCTTCCTGCAGAAGTACATCGTCGGCGGCCTCACCGCCGGCGCCGTCAAGTAGCCCACCGCAGGGATGTCGGTGGGCGTTGAGAGGGTCGACGCATGCTTGAACCGACACCGCACCACGATGGGTCGCCGCTCTACGTGTCGACGCCGACCCCGGCGCTCGGCGAAACGGTGCGGGTGCGCCTGCGGGTGCCCGAGTCGTTCGGGCCGCTCGCGTGGGTCGGCACCCGGTCGAACCCGAACCGCGAGCCGCGGTTCGACGAGGCCGTGCTGCTCGAAGCGGGCGGCGCAGCGGGCGGCGCGGCAGTCGGCGCGACGGGCGGCGGCTGGTCGTGGTGGGAGGCCGCCGTCGAGGTCGAGAACCCCGTGCACGGCTACCGCTGGCTGCTCGTCGGCGCCGACGGCCGCCAGCATTGGCTGAACCAGCTCGGGCTGTCGTCGGTCGAGACCCGCGATCACGACGACTTCACGCTCGTCGCACACGTGCCGGCCCCCGAGTGGGCGGGGTCGAGCGTGATGTACCAGGTGTTCCCAGACCGGTTTGCGAGGTCGGATGCCGCGACCGCACGCGACTCGCCCGAGTGGGCGATCCCGGCGGAGTGGGGCGACTCGGTCGACCCCGTGTACCCGGGCCGTTCGAAGCAGGTCTACGGCGGCGACCTCGACGGCGTGCGCGAGAAGCTCGACCACCTCGCATCGCTCGGCATCGACCTGCTGTACCTGACCCCGTTCTTCCCGGCGCGCTCGAACCACCGCTACGACGCGACGACGTTCGACCACGTCGACCCGCTGCTCGGCGGTGACGCCGCGCTCGTGCGGCTCGTCGAGGCGGCGCATGCACGCGGCATCCGGGTCATCGGAGACCTGACCTCGAATCACTCAGGTGACGCGCACGAGTGGTTCCGCGCGGCGCAGGCCGACCCGGCGGCGCCCGAGCGGGAGTTCTATTTCTTCAACGACGGGCCGGATGGCCCGGGTTACGAGTCGTGGCTCGGCGTGCCGAGCCTGCCGAAGTTCGACTGGAGCTCGGAGGAGCTGCGCCGCCGCTTCGTCGAGGGCCCCGACTCGGTCGTCGCGCGCTTCCTCGCGCCGCCGTTCGACCTCGACGGCTGGCGCATCGACGTCGCCAACATGACGGGCCGTCTGGGCGATGCCGACCTGAACGAGTCGGTGCGGCGCACGATCCGCCGAACGATGCTCGAGGTGAACCCCGACACGATCCTGCTGGCGGAGTCGACGAACGACGCCGCGAGCGACTTCCAGGGCGACGCGTGGCACGGGGCGATGACTTACACGCCGTTCACCCGCCCGCTCTGGAGCTGGCTGCTCGAACCCGGCAGCCCCGCCGGCGGCGGCCTCGGCTTCGCGCTCGGACGTGTGCCGGAGTTCACGGGCGGCGAGTTCCATGCCGCGCACACTCGCTTCGCAGCGGGCTTCCCCTGGCGCACGCGCCTCGCGACCATGAACGCGCTCGACACCCACGACACCCCGCGCTTCGCGACGCACGCGCGCCCCGGGGCCCTGCCGGTCGCCCTCGGACTCGCGATCGCGCTGCCGGGCATCCCGGTGGTCTGGGCCGGCGACGAGTTCGGCCTGACCGGCGTCGACGGCGAGGCCTCGCGCACGCCCATGCCGTGGGGGAGTGAGACCTGGCCCGAGGTCGCGCCCGTGCTCGAGACCTACCGCTCGCTGCTGCGGCTTCGCCGCGAGCATCCGGTGCTCGCTACGGGCGGCATCCGCTGGCTCGCGGTCGGCGACGACGCCGTCGCCTTCGTGCGCGAATCGGTCGACGAGACGGTGCTCGTCTTCGCTGCGCGGTCGGCGGCGAGGCTCGACATCGATGCGGCGGCGATCGGTGCGGGGCCCGGTGATCTCAGTGCAGCGGATGTCGCGGCGCCCCTCTTCGGGAGTGTGCGGCTGGCGGCATCCGCTGGTCGCCTCACTCTCGAAACGGATGCCGCCGGCTTCGCCGCTTGGACTCTGCCGGGTGTGTCCGCGCCGCCGTGGCGGGCTGAGACGACGTGACCGGCGTGCGCCCGGCCGCGGCTGCTGCGGCCGCTGCCACGGCTGCCGCCGCTGCTGCCACGGCTGCCGCCGCCGCTGCCGAGAGGTTGCGGCGCTGGTTCGGAGGTGCCGCCCAGAGGTGATATCCTCGTACGGTTGCCAAGTGCGGCAACGCGCCCCGATAGCTCAGTGGTAGAGCACTTCCATGGTAAGGAAGGGGTCGTCAGTTCAATCCTGACTCGGGGCTCTGGTTCTCTTCGGTTCGGCCGTTCGGTTGTTCGGGGGAAGCCTACCCGGCGGGGTAGCTCAGGTGGTTAGAGCACACGGCTCATAATCGTGGTGTCGCGGGTTCGAGTCCCGCCCTCGCTACCGAAAACCCTCGGTTTACCGGGGGTTTTTCTGTTGGGAAGTACCGCGCTATTCGAACCCGTTTCCATCGGTCACGGGTAAGTCCCGTCCGCCGTACGAATGCCTCGCCGGCGGCGCGAAAGCGCGCCCTGCTCGCGGTGACGCCGCTCCTGATGCTGCTGCAGATCGTTCTCCTGCCCGCGTATCTCTGGCTTTTCGTCGGCGGCGAGGCGGTGCAGCACGTCGAGCTAACGCCGTTGTGACGCCTCGCTACCACTTGGACGACCGACCCGGACAGACGTGATGTGGCTCGCGCTACGGTCGTGCGAGTGGTCTATGCAGCCGATTTGAATGGGCGGATGGTGAGTGTGTTGATATCGACGCTCCGTGGTTGATTGAGGACCCACGCGGTCGCTCGGGCGAGATCAGCGGCGGCCAGCATGATGCTGTCCGGGCGGCCGCCGAGATCGTCCCAGAACGGGCTGTCGACTCGGCCCGGAGCCAGGAGCGTGACGCCGACCTGGTCCTCGGTGAAGGCGCGGCGGGTGTTCTCGGCGAGACCGGTGATCGCGTACTTGGTTGCGCCGTAAAGATTCCCGGGCGTCGGCACCATCCCCGCCACGCTGCCGACCAGAACGATTCGTCCGCGGGTCCGGATCAGTTCAGGCTTGGCGTGGTGAATGAGGAGTGCCGGGCCGAGTACGTTCGTCAGCACCATCTGCCGCCAAGCGTCGGGGTTGTCTTGTTCGAGCCACCCGGTGGTCGCGAACCCTGCGCTGGCCACCACGGCCGTCAGCCCGCCGAACCGTCCCACGGCGGCCTCGACCCACATCCTGACGTCAGCGTCATTGCTCGCGTCGCCGACCAGAGACAAGACCTTGTCCGGAGAGGACAGCGCCTCCTCGGCTGAGGCGAGTCGGGTCTTGTCCCGCCCAGCAATTGCGACTGCCCAGCCATCATCGAGTAGGCACTTGGCGGTGCCCAGCGGACTCCACGCGCCGACGCTCATCAACATGGAGGCAAAGGGGTTCATGGATGAGGAGTTCGACGGTGAGCCATGGTTCGGCGATGCCGCATCGGCCTGAACGGCTTCAACCATGGCCGTTCATGCGGATCGCGAACCCTCACCCTTGCTTCCGGAGCGAGCTCGGCCGGATGTCAAAACCCCCGATCCGAGTGTGCCAAAAGAACCGATTTGAATGAGGAAAAAAACCCGACTTAGAACTGTCAAAAGCATAGACTCCTTCTATGCCTGACTACCACCCCCGGATTGCCGACGCCGAGCTTGCCGACCGGCTACGGTCGATCGGTGCGGTGCTCATCGACGGCCCGAAGGGGTGCGGCAAGACCGAGACCGCGTCCCGTCAGGCCAAGAGCGTCGTCAGACTCGACACGGACGCCAGCGCCAGGGCCCTCGTCGGCCTGAACCCGGAGTCGCTCTTCGACCAGGAAGCACCGATCCTCTTCGACGAGTGGCAGCGCGTGCCGGAGATCTGGGATCAGGTCCGTCGGCACGTCGACGACCTGCGGCAGCGCGGCCTCTACATCCTCACCGGATCGGCCACGCCGACCGATGCACGAGAGCTGCACTCGGGTGCTGGCCGCATCGGAACACTTCGGATGCGGCCGATGAGCCTCAGCGAGTCCGGTCACTCGACCGGTGAGGTGTCATTGGCGGCGCTCATGGCGGGCGAGGTGCAGCGCGCGAAGCGCACCGAGGTGACCGTTCCGGAGCTCCTGGAGCGGATCGTGATCGGAGGATGGCCCGCCCTGCTCGGCGAGGACGAGCGGTCGGCACGCCGATGGCTTGCGGACTATCTGAGTCAGATCGTCGAGGTCGACGTGCCGAGTCTTGGCACGACACGGCGGGCCCCAGAACGACTTCGCCGGGCGCTCGCATCCCTGGGTCGCAATGTCGGCCAGCCGATAAAGCTGACCGAGCTCGCCGCGGACATCGGCGGCGCAGGACAACGACCCGCAGATGAGACGGTGCACGCGTACCTCGACGCACTTGATCGGCTGAAGCTGAACGATGACTCGCCGTCGTGGCGCCCGCACATGCGGTCCCGCACCCAGCTTCGCGAGGCGCCAACACGATACTTCGTCGACCCGTCGCTGGGTACCGCAGCACTCGGAGTCGGGTCGAAGGACCTCCTCGCAGATCTGAATGCGGCAGGGTTCCACTTCGAGGCCCTTGTCGTGCGCGACCTTCGTATCTATGCGCAGCCGCTCGGCGGGACGATCTCGACGTGGCGTGAGGTGCGCGGGCGAAAGGAGGTCGACGCGATCGTGGAGACCCCCAACGCATGGGCGGCATTCGAGGTGAAACTCACCGGCAACGAGCGCGTCATCGATGAAGCGGCCCAGCGGCTCATCGACTTCGCCGCAGAGATCGATGTCCAACGGCACGGTGCACCGTCCGCGCTGGTCGTGGTAACCGCCACCGGCGGCGCAGGCAAACGTGCGGACGGGGTCCACGTGGTGCCTGTCACGGCACTCGGCCCCTGACGCCCGATTCGCGAAACCCCTCGATCACCCAGGCTGCGCTTCTTCGCCTCGCTGGTCGTCATCGTCGCAGCTAGAGTTGCGAAGGCAACATCCGTTCTCGCAAGGGATCCCGGGCCAGTCCGAGATCATTCGAGATTTTCGGAGCGTAGAAAAAGACTCACGAGCGGCCCCGTCGTCTCCGTGGTGTCGCGGGTTCGAGTCCCGCCCTCGCTACTGCAAAGCCCCTGATTGTTCAGGGGTTTTTCTGTTTCCAGAGAGCCTGCCTCTTCGCGAACACGTCGCACCCGACGTTCACGGCATCGCTCGGCCCGCTCGCCGAGGGCGCGATCTGGAGTTCGGTAACTACGCTGACCTCGTCGGAGGCCGCATCGCGGTTCCGCCGCAACTACCTGCTCAGGTACGGCGTCGAGCCGAGCCCCGCTCAGGAGGCGACAGATGCGGACTGGAGCGCGAGTCGGGCTCAAGCTCGTCCAGAGCCACAGCGTCAGTGCGACGCCGATCGCCGGCACCAGCTCATATGTGAGCAGGTCCGTCGCGCTACTCGCGATCGCGCTGACCGGTGTCGGCTCCCGTCGGGCTTCGCGGGAACCGAGCACGCTTCGGTTTAAGGTGGGAGTGAGAACAAATCCCCACGGAAAAAGGTGAGCTTCGTGTCAAAGGCCGACCGGCACCCGCTCGACAGCGCCGCCTCCGATTCGACGAGGGTCGGCAACCTCGATTCCCTCCGCCGGAGCAACCTCTCGACCGTGCTCGGCCTCGTGCACGCGAACAGGTCGCTGACGAGGGCGGACATCACGCGGGCGACCGGACTGAACCGATCCACGATCGCGACCATCGTCGTCGAGCTCGAGGAGCTCGGGTTGGTCACGACCGGCCAGTCGACGGAGCCGAAACGCGTCGGACGCCCCAGCGCGGTCGTGACTCCCGCCGAGCGCGTCGTCGCGATCGTCGTCAACCCCGAGCTCGACGCGACGACGATCGGCGTGGTCGCGCTCGGCGGCAAGGTGCTGCGAACGGTGCGGTTCGCGACTGAGCGGATCCCCACCTCACGCGAGGTCGTGAACGCCACGGCGGCGGTGATCGCCGGCATGCGTCCCGAACTCGAGAGCTCGCACGTCGTCGCCGGCATCGGGTTGGCGGTGCCGGGGCTGGTGCGCGCGCGCGACGGTCTCGTCAAGCTCGCGCCCCACCTCGGGTGGGTCGACGAACCCCTCGTCGAGATGATCGCGACGGCGACCGGCCTGCCCGCGTACGCCGCGAACGACGCCAATTGCGGCATCGTCGCGGATTCGCTCTTCGGCGAGGGCGACTCGCCCGACGACATCGTCTACCTGAACGGCGGCGCGAGCGGCATCGGCGGCGGGGTCATCTCCGGCGGACACGTGCTCACGGGCGCGAGCGGCTACGGCGGCGAACTCGGTCACACGCTCGTGAACTCCGCCGGGGTCCGCTGTCACTGCGGCGCCACGGGATGCCTCGAGACCGAGGTCACTCGGGCCGCGCTCATCGCCGCGGTCGGCGCACACGATTCCGACTCGCTCGAGGCGCTGCTCGTCACGCGGTACCTGACGTACCCCGAGGTTCGCAGCGTGGTCGACGCGCAACTCGCGTACCTCTCGGTCGCGCTGCGGAACATCGTCAACGCGTTCAACCCCGCCCGCATCATCCTCGGCGGCTTCCTCGCGACGTTGCACGCCGTCGGCGGCGCGTACCTCGAGACCGCGATCCGGTCGTCGGCGCTGCCCGGCCCGGCCGACGACGTCGAGATCGTGGCGTCGTCGCTCGGCCGCGACAACCTGCTGATCGGCGCCGCCGAGCTCGTCTTCGCGGGCGTGCTGCGCGACCCGGCCGGGTTCGCGGGCGCGAACGGGAGCGGGCGGAGCTCGGCCTCCGAGTGAGCCGCGCCCCCTGCGCGATCGGTCAGATTTCGTCAGTCGGATGTCGCCGCGAAGCGGTCCGCGTACTCCCGATAGGCGTCGCGTACTCCAGGGGAGTGCCGTGCCTCGACCGTCACCGTGCCGGCAGGCGTCCAGTCGGGGCGGCGCCCCGTCGACGTCCAGGCGGCCTGCGCCGCCGCGCCGAGCGCGACGTATTCCGCGGGCTCGGGTACCACGATCGGCAGCCCGAACACCCCCGCCGCGATCTGCCGGGTTGCGTCGAGTCGTGCCCCGCCGCCGATGAGGAGGACGCGATCGGCCGCCGCGCCCGCGGCGGTGACCGCGTCGAGTCCGTTCCCGAGACCGGCGAGCATGCCCTCGATCGCCGAGCGCGCGAAGTTCGCCGGTGTCGTGTTCGTCAGAGTCAGGCCCGACCACTGCGCGCGCGCGTGCGGAAGGTCGGGCGTGCGTTCGCCCGAGAAGTAGGGCAGCAGCACGACGCCCTCAGAGCCCGACGGCGCCTGCATCGCGAGTCGGCCGAACGTCGCGTGGTCGAGTCCGAGCAGCCCGGCGGCGGTGTCTACGACCTGTGCGGCGTTCAGCGTCGCCACGAGGGGCAGGAAGCCGCCCGCGGCGTCGGCGAAGCCGGCGACCGTGCCCGTGGCATCGAGGATCGGACGCTCCGCGACGGCGAACACCGTGCCGCTCGTGCCGATCGAGACGATCGCGTCGCCGGCCCGTGCGCCGAGCCCGAGGGCCGCTGCGGCGTTGTCGCCCGCGCCGGGGCCGAGCATGAGGCCGCCGGGCATCGCGCTCGTCGAGGCCGTCTCGCCCGGGGATTCGGACGGGCCGAGGACTCTCGGCAGGATCGCGTCGTGTCCGAGCGCCCGAATGAGGAGCTCGCGGTCGTAGCCTTCGGAGCTCGGCGACCAGTAGGCGGTGCCGCTCGCGTCGGATCGGTCGGTCGTCAGTGCCTGCAGGTCAGCGCCGAGCGGGTCTTCGGGCCCCGGGCCGTAGCCGCGCAGACGCCAGGTGAGCCAATCGTGGGGGAGGGCGACCGCGGCCACGCGGGCGGCGTGCTCGGGCTCTTCGTCGCGCAGCCATCTGAGCTTGGTCGAGGTGAACGAGGCGACGGGAACGAGGCCGGTCCGTCGCGCGTGCTCCCCGGCGCCGATCTCGCGTCGCAGCTCGGCGGCCGCGGCGGCGCTGCGCGTGTCGTTCCAGAGCAGGGCGTCGCGGATCAACCGGCCGCTCTCGTCGAGCGCGACCATCCCGTGCTGCTGGCCGGCGACCGAGACCGCGGCGACGTCGTCGAGACCCCCCGCGTCGTCGACGGCCGCCGAGAGCGCGATCCACCATTCGGCCGGATCCACCTCGGTGCCGGCGGGATGCGAGGCCCGCCCCATGCGGACGACGGTGCCGGTCGAGGCATCCACGACGACGACCTTGCAGCTCTGCGTCGATGAGTCGACGCCGGCGACGAGCGTCACGCGGCCACCCCCGCGCGACGCCCGTCAGTCGATTCAGCGAGCGCCAAGGAGGTGCTCCATGGCGAGCTGCTGCAGCCGGACGAACCCGAAGCCCTTGCCGTCGAAGTACGCGCCGGCGTCGAAGTCCTCGTACGAACCGCGGTCGGCGAGGAGTTCGGCGTAGGACTCGCCCGCGTTGAGCGTCGGCTGCGAGAGCTCGGCGACGCGCGCGGCGGCGAGGGCCTCCTGCACCTCGGGGTCGGCGCGGTACGCGGCGGCCCGTTCCTTGAGGAGCAGGTACATGCGCATGTTCGCCGAGACCGACTCCCAGACGCCCTCCGAGGCCTCGGTGCGCGACGGCTTGTAGTCGAAGTGGCGGGGACCGTGGTAGCTCGGCCCGCCGTCGGTGCCGCCGAACTCGAGCAGGTCGACGAGCGAGAACGCGTTCTGGATGTCGCCGTGGCCGAACACCAGGTCTTGATCGAACTTGACACCGCGCTGACCGTTCAGGTCGATGTGGAAGAGCTTGCCGGCGTCGAGCGCCTGGGCGATCGCATGGGTGAAGTTCAGCCCTGCCATCTGCTCGTGACCGGTCTCGGGGTTCAGGCCGACCATCTCGGGGTGCTCGAGGGTCTCGATGAACGCGAGCGCGTGGCCGACCGTCGGCAGCAGGATGTCGCCGCGCGGCTCGTTCGGCTTCGGCTCGATCGCGAAGCGCAGGCCGTACCCCTTGTCGAGCACGTAGTCCGAGAGCAGGTCGACCGCTTCGCGGTAGCGGGCGAGTGCCGCGCGGACGTCTTTCGCAGCGTCGTACTCGCTGCCCTCACGGCCGCCCCACATGACGAACGTCTCGGCCCCGAGCTCGGCGGCGAGGTCGACGTTGCGCAGCACCTTGCGCAGTGCGAATCGGCGCACGTCGCGGTCGTTCGAGGTGAAGCCTCCGTCTTTGAAGACGGGGTGGCTGAAGAGGTTGGTCGTGACCATCGGGATCACGATCCCGGTGTCGGCCATGGCCTGCTTCAGGCGGTCGATCTCACGCTGACGTGACGCGTCGTCGCTCTCGAACGGGAACAGGTCGTCGTCGTGGAACGTCATGCCGTACGCGCCGAGTTCGGCGAGCTTGTGCACCGCCTCGACCGTGTCGACCGGGGCGCGCGATGCGCCGCCGAACTGGTCTTGGGCCTCCCAGCCGAAGGTCCAGAGGCCGAAGGAGAAGCGGTCGTCGCGAGTGGGCTGCAGAGTCATCAATCGTCTTTCTCTCGTGTGAATTCGTTGGCGCGCGGAAGGGCGGGCGCTACGTGGTGCGGCTGTCTCGTCGTGCGAAGCGCTGCTGGAGCAGCACGGCGATGACGATGATGACGCCCTTGGCGACGGCCTGGACCGAGGACGTGAGGTTGTTCTGGATGAACACGTTCGACAGGGTGGCGAAGATGAGCACGCCGAACACGGTGCCGACGATCGTGCCTCGCCCGCCGACCAGGAGGGTGCCGCCGACGACGACGGCGGCGATCGCGTCGAGCTCGTAGAGCGTGCCGTGCGTCGAGGTGCCTGCCGTCGTGCGACCGAGGATCATGACCGCCGCGATGCCCGCCGTCAGACCGGCGATCGCGTAGAGCATCACCGTGTGGCGCTTGACGTTGATGCCCGCGAGTCGTGCCGCCTCGCGGTTTCCGCCGATCGCGACGGTGCGCCGGCCGAAGGTCGTGCGGTTGAGCAGGATCCACCCGGCGACGGCGACGAGCGCGAACATCCAGATCAGGATGTCGACGCCGAGGAAGTCGCCGTTGAAGAACTCGATGAAGTCGCGCGAGTCGATGGTCAGGGTGCGGCGCTCGGCGAGGATCTCGGCCAGGCCGCGGGCGGCCACGAGCATCGCGAGGGTCGCCATGAACGCGACGACGTTGCCGTAGGCGATCACGGCGCCGTTGACGACGCCCGCAGCGAGACCGACGGCGAGCGCGATGAGCACCATCGTGACCCAGTGCGTCTGGTCGCTGAAGTTCTGCACCACGTCGAGTGTCGCGACCACCGAGGCGAGGCCCATCACGGCGCCGATCGACAGGTCGATGCCACCCGAGATGATGACGAACGTCATGCCGACGCTGATGACGCCGATGATCGACGCCTGACGGAGGATGACCAGCAGGTTGTTGACGCTCGTGAACGAATCGCCGGCCGTCAGCGCGCCGACGATGTAGATCAGGGCGAGCGCGATGACGAGCCCGACGATGCGGCCGGCGGGGCCGCCGAGCATCCGTCGCCAGGCGGGGGCGTCGGCATGCGTCGGGATGTCGGTCGCCATCGTGTCGGGAGAGGATGCCGTTTCCACGGCGACGGCTGCGGTGCCGTCGATCTTCTTGTCGCTCACGCGGCTGTTCCTTTCATGACGAGATCGAGCACGCCGTGCTCGTCGATCTCGGTTGCTGGCACGGTGCTGAGTACTCGTCCCTCGGCGATGACGAGCACGGTGTCGGACAGGCCGAGCACCTCTTCGATCTCGCTGGAGACGATGACGACGGCGTTCCCCGCCGCGGCGAGGCGTCGGATCAGCCCGTAGATCTCGGTTCGGGCGCCGACGTCGACGCCTCTCGTGGGTTCGTCGAGCAAGAGCACCTTGGTGCCGTGCACGAGCCACCTCGCGAGGAGGATCTTCTGTTGATTGCCGCCCGACAGCGTGATCGCGGGTCGGTCGGTGTCGGCCGGGCGGAGTTCGAGGGCGTCGATCTGCTCGGCGGTCGCCGTGCGGGCCGAGCGGTCGTCGAGGAACCCGGCCTTCGTGAACCGCTTCATCGAGGAGAGGGTCACGTTCACGAAGATCGGTTCTTCGGGCACGAGCCCCTGGCTCTTGCGCTCTTCTGGTGACAACCCGATTCCGGCCTCCACCGCCGACACCACGGATCCCCGGCGCAGCCGTCGACCCGCGACGCGGACGCTGCCCGCGCGGGGTTTGCGTGCACCGTAGACGGCCTCGAGGATCTCGGTGCGGCCCGAGCCGACCAGTCCGGCGAGGCCGACGATCTCGCCGGCCCGCACGCTGAAGCCGACGTCCGAGAACACACCCGGCAGGCTCAGGCCATCGACCTCGAGCATCACCGGGGCGTCGTCGGGGATCGGGGTCGCCGGCGGGAACACATTCTCGACGTCGCGGCCCGTCATCAGACGGATGAGCTCGCTCGTGGGCGTGTCGGCCACCGAGAGGCCGCTCGCGGTGGAACGGCCGTCTTTGATCACGCTGATCCGGTCGCCGATCTGACGGATCTCTTCGAGGCGATGGGTGATGTACACCACGGCGATGCCCGCCGCCGTGAGTTCTCGCACGACGTGGAAGAGGTTCTTGACCTCTTCGTTGTCGAGCACGGCCGACGGCTCGTCCATGATGATGAGCTTGATGTCGTGCGAGAGCGCCCGCGCCATGCTCACGATCTGCTTGTTCGCTGCGCTCAGCCGGCCGACCTCGGTGTTCGGTGAGATCGATCCGTGACCGAGGCGGCGCATCAGCTCGCGCGTTTGCGCGTTCGCCTGTCCGCGACGGGTGAATCCGCCTCGTGCCAGCTCGTGGCCGAGGAAGATGTTCTCCGCGACGGAGAGCCCGTCGACGACGTCGAGCTCCTGGTACATCGTGGCGATGCCGATCTCGAGCGCCGAGTCGGGGTTCGGCAATTGCACCTGCTCGCCGCGCCAGACGATCTCACCCTCGTCGGGCTCGTGCACGCCCGCGAGCACCTTGATGAGCGTGGACTTGCCGGCGCCGTTCTGGCCGAGGATGCAGTGCACCTCGCCGGCCCGGATGTCGAGATCGACACCCTTGAGCGCCCGAACGCCGGCGAACGACTTCGTGACTCCCCGGACGGTGAGGAGCTCCTCATGGTCGACTTTGATCATTGTCGCAACATATCAGACCGAATCGCACGGTGCCAGCTCTTTCCTTTGAAATAGAGGGGCAGCGCTGTACCGGCATTCAAAGGTCCGGGGTAGACACCGCAAAGTACCGCTGTTATGTTGTCTCGCAAGCCAATTTGTCGAACTTCAGACCACGGCTCATTGCATCAGTCCTCAAAGGAGAGAATCACATGGCACTCACGCGCATCCCCCGCGGTCGCTTCGCGCTCGGCGTCGGCGGCTCGTTCCTCGCGATCGCACTGCTCGCCGGCTGCACGAGCGGCGGAACAGACGAGAGCGTCGTCGACAAGGGCACGACGACCGAGGAGAACGCGGCCGGCGGCGACACCGTCGTCATCGGCTGGTCCGGTCCCGCCGCCGACCACGGCTGGCTCGGCGCGATCAACTCCGGCGCCCTCGCCGCCGCAGAGAGCTTCCCCGACGTCGACCTGCGGGTCGCCGAGGGCACCAACGACGTCAACGCGCAGATCGCCGCCGTCGAGACGTTCATCAACGACGGCGTCGACGCGATCGTCCTGCTGCCGAGCGACGGCGCCGCGCTGACCGAGGTGTCGATCAAGGCGATGGAGGCCGGCATCCCCGTCATCAACGTCGACCGCGAGTTCTCGAGCCCGTTCGCCGCCCGCACGACCATTCTCGGCGACAACTACGGCATGGGCGTGAGCGCCGGAACCTACATCTGCGAGCAGCTCGCCGACACCCCCGACGCGATCGTCGCCGAGATCGCCGGCATCGACTCGCTGCCGCTGACGCAGGACCGCTCCGAAGGATTCGCCGACGCGCTCGACGACTGCGGCCTCGAGGTGTCGGCTCGCGTCGCAGCCGACTTCACCGTGCAGGGCGGCGAAGCCGCGACCTCGCAGCTGCTCTCGGCCAACCCGAAGATCGACGCCATCTGGAACCACGACGACGACCAGGGCATCGGCGTGCTCGCGGCGATCAACGCCGCCGATCGCGACGAGTTCTTCATGGTCGGCGGTGCCGGCTCCAAGAACGCGATGGAGGCCATCGAGGCCGACGACTCGGTGCTGAAGGCGACGATCATCTACCCGTCGACGCAGGCCGCCGACGGCATCGCCTTCGCTCGCCTCATCGCGCAGGGCAAGACCGTCTCCGACCTCATCACGCCGAGCGTTCCCACCCGCGTCGTGCTCGACGCGCCGGTCGTCACGAAGGAGAACGTCGAGGACTACATCGACCTCTCGTTCAAGTCCTGACGCACACTGCGGTCGGGGGCATCCGCCGAGGAGCGGATGCCCCCGACCATTCACACATCGAGGAGGGCAACTGTGTCATCAGAGCTCCGCGTGGCCATGATCGGCCACGGATTCATGGGGGCGGCGCATTCGCAAGGCTGGCGGGTCGCGCCCCGATTCTTCGACCTCCCGGCGCAACCGGCGATGCAGGTGCTCGTCGGCCGCGACGCCGCGAGGGTCGGGGATGCCGCGTCGAAATGGGGTTGGGCCGAGTCCGCCACCGATTGGCGCGAGGTCATCGCCCGTGATGACATCGACGTCGTCGACATCGTCACCCAGGGCGACTCGCACGCGGAGATCGCGATCGCCGCACTCGAGGCGGGCAAGCACGTGCTGTGCGAGAAACCCCTCGCCAACACCGTGGAGGAAGCCGAGGCCATGACCGCTGCGGCCGAACGCGCCGCGGCCGCGGGTGTGCAGTCGATGGTCGGGTTCACGTATCGACGCGTGCCCGCCACCGCGCTCGCGCGTCGGCTCGTGACGAGCGGTCGCATCGGCACGGTGCGCCAGGTGCGCGCCGCCTACCTGCAGGACTGGCTCATCGATGCCGAGGCGCCCCTCACCTGGCGTCTGCAGAAAGACCGGGCGGGCTCCGGTTCGCTCGGCGACATCGGCGCGCACGCGGTCGACCTCGCCGAGTACATCACGGGCCTCCGGTTGACGTCGGTCTCCGGCATCCTCGAGACGGTCGTCGACGAGCGGCCGCTCCTCGGCACGGGGGTCGGCCTCAGTGGAACCGCCTCCGACGAGCGCGGCCAGGTGACCGTCGACGACGTCGCGCTCTTCACCGGGCGATTCGAAGCGCCCGACGGCGGACGCGGTGCACTCGCGACCTTCGAGGCGACCCGGTTCGCGACGGGCAGGAAGAACGCGCTCAGGGTCGAGGTGTCGGGTTCGCTCGGCGCCGTCGCGTTCGACTTCGAGCGACTGAACGAACTCGACTTCCACGACGCCACCCTGCCCGAGCTCGAGCAGGGATTCCGAACCATCCTGGTCACCGAGCACGACCACCCGTACGTCGCGCCGTGGTGGCCACCGGGCCACATGCTCGGCTACGAGCACGGGTTCTCCAACCAGGTGCACGACTTCGTGAACGCCGTCGCAGCCGGGGTGCCGCCGCGGCCCTCGTTCGCAGACGGTCTGCACCTGCAGCGCGTGCTGAGGGCGGTCGAGCGGAGCTCAGCATCCGGCTCCGCCTGGCAGCCGGTGGACTGACCGCTTCTCCGGAACACACAGCCGGGCTCTCGATACACACAGAAGGAAGGCAATGCAATGACGCGTCCGATCACCTTGTTCACCGGCCAGTGGGCCGACCTGCCCCTCGAGGAGGTCGCGCGACTCGCTTCAGGATGGGGCTACGACGGCCTCGAGATCGCCTGCTGGGGCGACCACCTCGACCCGTGGCGCTGGGACGACGACGAGTACGTGAGCGGCAAGCTGGCGCTCCTCGCCGAGTACGACCTCGAGGTCTACGCGATCTCGAACCACCTCAAGGGCCAGGCGGTGTGCGACGATCCGATCGACCAGCGGCACCGCGACATCCTCTCGGATCGGGTGTGGGGCGACGGCGATCCCGAAGGCGTACGCGGGCGCGCCGCCGAAGAGATGCAGAACACGGCCAGGCTGGCCGCCAAGCTCGGCGTCAAGACCGTCATCGGGTTCACCGGGTCGTCGATCTGGAAGTACGTCGCGATGTTCCCGCCAGTCTCGCAGGAGCTCGTCGACGCCGGCTACCGGGACTTCGCGGATCGCTGGAACCCGATCCTCGACGTCTTCGACGAGGTCGGCGTGCGATTCGCGCACGAGGTGCACCCCTCGGAGATCGCCTACGACTACTGGACGACGGTGCGCACCCTCGAGGCGATCGGACATCGCGAGGCATTCGGCCTGAACTGGGACCCGAGCCACTTCATCTGGCAGCAGCTGAACCCGGTGGACTTCATCCTCGACTTCAAGGACCGGATCTACCACGTCGACTGCAAGGACGTGAAGCTCAATCTCGGCAACGGCAGGAACGGGCGCCTCGGCTCCCACCTCGCCTGGTCGGACCTACGCCGCGGCTGGGACTTCGTCTCGACCGGTCGGGGCGACGTGCCGTGGGAGGCCGCGTTCCGCGCGCTCAACCAGATCGGCTACGACGGTCCGATCTCGGTCGAGTGGGAGGACGCCGGCATGGACCGACTGCTCGGTGCGCCCGAGGCGCTCGAGTTCGTGCGCCGCAACGCGTTCGCCGCCCCCACTGCGGCGTTCGACGCAGCGTTCTCGAATCGCTGACCGTGTTCCCGGGGCGGCTCGCGGTGGGGGCTGCGGGCCGCCCCGAGCATGCGCAGCATGACGGGGCCCGTGCTTCGAGTGCGGGGCGGAACACGTGCGTGCGCTGACGGGTGAGGGGGTCGGGTCGACCCTCGACGACGTTCGGCGGCGCAATCTCGCGCAGGTGCTGAGGCTCGTGCACCACCGGGGGCCCGTGTCCCGATCCGAGATCACGAAGGCGACGGGGCTGAACCGCTCGACGGTCGGAGCACTCGTCGCCGACCTCGACGATCGCGGACTGGTGGTGGAGACCCACGCGGTGCCGACCAAGCGCATCGGTCGGCCGAGTCCGATGGTGAACGCCTCGCCGACGACGGTGGCGATCGCGGTCAACCCCGAGATCGATGCCACCGAGGTCGCGGTCGTGACGCTCGGCGGGCGGGTGCTCCGGCGGGTGCGGCACAAGCACGAGCGGATTCCGACCCCCGGTGAGTTCGTCAACACGGTGACGGCGATCATCGCCGGGATGCGCCCCGAACTCGACGCGGGTTTCCGCACCCTCGGCATCGGGGTCGCGGTACCCGGCCTCGTGCGCGGCGACGACTCGGTCGTGGTGCTCGCACCGCACCTGGGCTGGCGGGATGCCGAGGTCGCGCGGCTCCTCTCCGAAGCGACGGGGTTCCCGGTGTCCGCCGCGAACGACGCGAACGTCGGCGTCGGCGCGGAAGCCGCGTTCGGCGCGGGCCGAGACCTCGACTCGATCGTCTACTTGAACGGCGGTGCGAGCGGCATCGGCGGGGCGATCGCGGTGGGCGGCACTCTGCTGGGCGGCCATGCCGGGCATTCGGGCGAGTTCGGGCACACCCTCGTGGAATCGCAGGGCACGCCCTGTCACTGCGGCGCGGTCGGATGCCTCGAGACCGAGGTCCGCCGCGACCGGCTCCTCGACAGCGTGGGGCTCGACTCGTCTCGCGTGGGCGAGCTCACCGGTGCCCTGATCGCCGCGTGGGGGAGCCGGGGAAGCCCGGGCGGCGCAGAGCTCCGCCGGCAGCTCGACTACTTCGGCGTCGCGCTCCGCGGCATCGTGAACGGCCTGAATCCGCACTGCGTCGTGCTCGGGGGCTTTCTCGGCACGATCTGGAAGGTCGTCGGCGAGGCGGAGATCAAGCGATCGATCGGCGAGACCCTTCCCGGCGGGCTCGAAGACCTGACCCTGCGTCACGCCGCGCTCGGCGACGAGATCCTCTTGGTGGGTGCCGCCGAACTCGTGTTCCGCCCCGTCATCGAAGACCCCACGCTGGTCCCCGTCGTCGCTGCCGAGAGCCCCTGACCACTTGGCGCCTTGCGTCAGGAACCGCATCGGAGTTCGCCCGAAACGCCCGGATGTGTCCATCGAGCGACCGCTCACTCGTCATCTCTTCGAATCCCGCATGTCGCGGGCCGACAGGAGGAGATGGAATGGCAACGATCACCGCGTTCGAGAGCGTCACGCTCGACGGCGTCATGCAGGGACCCGGGCGAGCCGACGAAGACACCCGCGGCGGGTTCACCCAGGGCGGCTGGGGCGACGGCTACCAAGACGAGGTGTCGATGAAGTACGCCGGCGTCGGCATGGGCGCCGGCCTCGGCCTGCTGTTCGGCCACCGCACCTACGACGACGTGCTCGGCCACTGGACGTCGATTGGGCCGAACCCGTTCGTCGACGTGCTGGTCGGCGCCGACAAGTTCGTCGTGTCACGTTCGGCCGACACCGAGCTCGCGCATCCGAACAGCGAACTCCTCGCGGGCGACGCCGTGGAGACCGTGGCGTCGCTGAAGCAGCGCTCCGAGCGCGATCTCATGGTCATGGGCAGCGGCGAACTCGTGCGCTCGCTGCACGCCGCCGGGCTCGTCGACCGGTATGCACTGCAGATCCACCCCATCGTGCTCGGGCACGGCACCAAGCTCTTCGGCGACCTCTTCGCTGATCACGCAGACCGGGTCGATCTGAGGTTGGAGCGGAGCATCCAGACGACCACCGGGGTGATCATCGCCGAGTACGCCGTCGTTCGCTGACGACGCCCGCCCATCGGCGACCGCCGTCGGCGTAGACAGCGCCGACGCAGAGAGGAAGGATGAGGACATGCGCTACATGCTGCTGCTGCACTACCCGGAGGGCGATGAGCAGAGTCTCGGTGCCGAGGCGCTCGAGGCCGGGCGCGTCGCCTTCGCCACGTACGCCGCGACCCTTGAAGCGGCGGGCGTGCTGATCGCCGCCGAGGTGCTGCGCCAGTCGGAGAGCACGACGACGCTCACGCTCGTCGACGGCGAGCCGCGCATCCAAGACGGCCCGTTCACCGACACGAAAGAACAGCTCGGCGGCGTGTTCGTCATCGACGTCGCCGATCTCGACGCCGCCATCGACTGGGCGCAGCGGGCGCCCGCTGCGCAGTGGGGACCCGTCGAGATCCGGCCGGTCGCGACGTATACCGTCGGCGGCATCTGGGTCGCGTGAGCGCAGACGCCCGGTCGACTGCAGGCGCCCGGGCGGCTGCCGCACATGCCGCGCGCGTCGCGTTCGGCCGTCTCGTCGCGCTGCTGGCGTCGGGCAACGGCGACATCGCGTCGGCTGAGGACGCGGTGGCGTCGGCCTTCGAACAGGCACTGATCTCATGGCCGGATGCCGGTGTGCCCGACAATCCCGAAGGGTGGCTGTTGACCGTGGCCCGCAACCGACAGCGCGACGTGTGGAAGTCGGCGGCGCACCGCACCGGCGTCGAGGCGGGCACGGAGGCGGGCGAGGTCGGGCGAGCCGGCGCGATCGGGCAACTCGGGCCGCTCGGGCCGCTCGACGACGTCGACGTCGACGCGATCGGCGACCGTCGCCTCGAGCTCATGTTCGCGTGCGCGCATCCGGCGATCGACCCCGCCGTTCGCACCCCGCTCATGCTGCAGACGGTGCTCGGGTTCGGCGCCGCCGAGATCGCCGCGGCGTACGGCGCAACGCCCGCAGCCTTCGCGAAGCGGCTCGTGCGGGCCAAGCGGCGCATCCGCGATGCCGGAATCCCGTTCGCGATTCCCGACCGCGCGAGCCTGCCCGGGCGACGAAACGCCGTGCTCGAGGCGGTCTACGGCTGTTACGCCATCGCGTGGCACGACGCCGACGGCCGAACGCACCGCGCCCCCGACTCGATGGCCGGCGAGGCGCTGTACCTGGCCGAGACGCTCGCGACCCTGCTCGAGTCGGATGCCGAGGCATGGTCGCTGGCCGCAGTCATCTCGCTCTCGCTGTCGCGGGCCGGAGCGCGAGCAGCCGCGTTCGTACCGCTCGACGAGCAGGACCCGGGGAGCTGGGACCCGGAGCTGATCGAAGCGGGCGAGGCCCACCTGCGTCGCGCCGAGCGGCTCGCCGAGCAGTTCGCCGAGCCGCTCGGGCGGTTCCGCCTCGAGGCGGCGATGCAGGCGGTGCACGCCGCGCGCCTGCGCACCGGCGTCGTCGACTGGGCGGCACTCGAAGTGCTCGCCGGTGCCCTCGTCGTGGTGGCCCCGACGGCCGGCGCGCAGATCGCGCTCGCCGCCGTCACGGGCCGCAACCGCGGACCCGACGCCGGTCTCGCGCTGCTCGACGGGATGCCGGCGGAGAGCGAACGACTCGCCGCCTTCCACGCCACCCGCGCAGACCTGCTCGCCCGCGCCGGGCGGGAGGCCGCGGCATCCGCTGCCTATTCGCGCGCGGCCGCCCTCGAAAGCGACCCTGCAGCGTCGGCCCACCTGCTCGAGCGAGCCGGCGCGGTCGGCACCGCCTGATCGTCGCCAGGTGCCGCGTCAAAGCCGCTGCAGCCCGCTGCCGATGATGACCACGCCGACCATCAGCATGATGATCGAGGTGACCACGTGGCTGTTCCGGTCGAGCCACTCCTTCATCGACACGAGCTTGGGCTGCATGCCCTTGGCGTCGACGAGCGTCGCGATGACGGGAACGGCGACGGTCGATGCGCCGATGACGACGTAGACGATGATCACGATCGCGGCTTCCGAGAGCGAGAGCCCGGCGCCGCGCACCGCGAGGCCGGCCGCGATCGCGAGCAGCAGCTCCTTCGGGCGGATGTTCAGGGCCACGCCCAGGCCGAAGGCGCTCCACGGGCCGATCGAGGTCACCTTGCCGAGCCAGGCGGGCATGCCGGCGTCGATCGGGTTCTTGCGGGCGCGCCGCCACGAGACGATCGCGATGACGATGAGCGTCGCGCCGATCAGTATCTCGCCGATGCCGACGGCCACGTCGGGCTGGCGTGACGAGCGCGGCGTCGGCACCGCTTGCGCCGAGATCGTGCACACGAAGACGAGCAGCGCCATGCCGATGACCCAGCCGATGAGGAAGGGGGCGGCCGACGACGCGGCCTTCGGCGAGAGCAGGATCATGATCGTCGTCATGATGGGTACCGAGCTGAGCGCGACCGCCAGGGCGATCGGAAGGATGAGCCCTATCGCCTGCAGCATTCCCGTTGCACCCCCTGCCTGAGCCGTGCGCCGATGTGCACACGATATCGGAGCGATGGCACCTGAGCATGCAATCGAGCGGATGCCGCGGGGCCGCCGTGTCGGCGATCCGCCGCGTGCTCGCCCGCCGACCCGACGAGCCGGCTCAGGCGGCGAATGCGTACGCGTCGAGGGTGACTCCCGCGGCCGCGAACTCCGCCGAGGTGGGCCGGGCATGGTCGTGATCGCGCGGGCAACCGCAACGCACCGGCATCCGACCCCCGTCGTACGTCACGAACTCGACGTGCGCGATCGCGCCCTGCTGAGTGCGGTCTTTCTGCTTGCGCCTGCCCCACATGATCGGCCCCCTTCACTGAAGAGACGCAGGGCGAGGCGATTCATGACGCCGGTTCGGTCGTGCTTCCAGACAGCGCGCCCTCCGCCGCCGCGCCCGACCGCCGGGCCACCGCCCGCAAGCGCAGGGCGAACGCCCCGCCGAGCATGAGGAACCCGGCTGCCGCGAGCAGCGCCCAGCGCGAGGCATCCGTCATGCCGGTCGCCAACGCGTCGGCGACCGCGGGGCCTGCCGTACCGAGCTTGCCGTCGGTGCCCTCGGCCCGCACTTGCGGGATCGTGCTGCCGGCGGACTCCTCGGTGGCCGAGACGATCTGCTCGGCCGCGGCCGACGGCACGCCCGACACGGTGTCGACCTGGGCCGGCAGCGCGACCGCGAGGCCCGCGGCGAGCACGGCACCGATGATGGCCGTGCCGAGCGCCGAACCGACCTGGCGGCCAGTGCTCTGGGTCGCCGAACCCTGGCCCGACTCCTCGGGCGGGATGTCGGCGAGCACGGTGCCCGTGAGCTGCGCCGAGGCGAGGCCCAGCCCGAGGCCGTAGAGGGCGAGCACCGCGGCGAGCAGCCACGGAGACATGTCGGTCGACAGCAGCACGGCCGCGAGCACGGCGCCGACGACCTCGAGCGCGAGGCCGATCACGACGACGGTGGGGGCACCGAAGCGCTCGGCGAAGCGCCGGGCCAGCGCCCCCGAGACGAACGCGCCGAGACCCATGGCCGCGAGCACGAAGCCGGCGGTGAGCGTCGAGAGTCCGAGCGCGTTGACCGTGTAGAGCGGCAGCACGAACAGGATGCCGAACTCGCCGATCGCGACGCACATCGCGACGAGGTTGCCCCACGTGAAGGTGGGCACCGAGAACAGGCGCACATCGAGGATCGCCGAGCGGCCGTTGCGGGCGCGGTGGCGCTCCCAGACGAAGAAGAGCACGAGGGCGATGAGGCCGATCGCGATCGCCACCGGCACGGGCGAGATGGGCCACGAGGTCGGCCAGGTCAGGCCGAAGAGCTCGAACTGCGCCTTCGGCGCCCACCAGCCGAGCGTGCCGCCCTCGATGAGGCCGAACACGAGGGCGCCGAAGCCGATCGCCGAGAGCAGCAGGCCGTCGATGTCGAGACCCTTCGCGGTGATCACGGCGCGCGTCTCGGGCACGGTGAGGAAGGTCATGACGAGGATGATCGCGCCGAACGGCAGGTTGACGAGGAAGATCCACTCCCAGCCGAACGAGTCGGTGAGCCAGCCGCCGAGCAGCGGGCCGAGCGCGGCGACACCCGAGATCGCGGCGCCCCACACGCCGAAGGCGATCGCGCGATCGCGCCCGCGGAACGTGGCGTTGACCGTCGACAGGGTCGTCGGCAGGATGAACGCACCGCCGATGCCCTGCACGAAGCGCGCGAGGATCAGCGAGGTGCCGCTCGTCGCGAGGGCGGCGAGCAGGCTGCCCGCCAGGAAGATCACGATGCCGGCGACCATCGCGCGGCGGCGGCCGAGTCGGTCGCCGAGTCGCCCGGCGGTCAGCAGCAGGGCGGCGAAGATCACCGAGTAGATGCCGTTGACCCACTGCGCCTCGCTGAAGTCGAGCTTCAGATCGGTGATGATCGTCGGCAGCGCGATGCCCACGATCGTGCCGTCGAGCACGATCATCGAGAGCGCGGCGGCGAGGACGCCGAGCCCGACCCATCGCCGGGCGCCGGTCGGTCGGACCGTGGCGGCGGGTTCGCTCATCTCGTCGTCCTTCCGTCGAGTGTCGTCCGATTCCACCGTATGCCCGGCGAATCGGGACGCGCATGCATCGTTCGGTTGAGGCGCTTCGGGCTGTCGAAACTGCATTCTCACAGCTGCACGGACTACTCTGAAGCGTGACTGCTGACGACGCTCCGGTCGAGGTGGAGGCTCCAGAAGAGCCCGCCGCGACGACATTCTCCGACCTCGGACTCGATGGCGCTGTCCTGAAGGCCCTCTCCGACGTCGGCTACGAGACCCCCTCCGCCATTCAGGCCGCGACGATTCCGTCGCTCCTCGCCGGGCGCGACGTGGTGGGCCTCGCCCAGACCGGCACCGGCAAGACGGCCGCGTTCGCGCTGCCGATCCTCGCCCGCCTCGACCTCTCCCAGAAGACTCCCCAGGCCCTCGTGCTCGCCCCGACCCGTGAGCTCGCGCTGCAGGTCTGCGAAGCGTTCGAGAAGTACGCATCGCACCTCAAGGGCGTGCACATCCTGCCCGTCTACGGCGGTCAGGGCTACGGTGTGCAGCTCTCGGCGCTGCGCCGCGGCGTGCACATCGTCGTCGGCACCCCCGGTCGCATCATGGACCACCTCGAGAAGGGCACCCTCGACCTCTCGGAGCTCAAGTACCTCGTGCTCGACGAAGCCGACGAGATGCTGAAGATGGGCTTCGCCGAAGACGTCGAGACGATCCTCGCCGACACGCCCGACACCAAGCAGGTCGCCCTGTTCTCGGCGACCATGCCCGCGGCGATCCGTCGCATGTCGAAGCAGTACCTGCACGACCCCGAAGAGATCACCGTCAAGACCAAGACGCAGACCTCGGCGAACATCAGCCAGCGCTATCTCATCGTCTCGTACCAGCAGAAGGTCGACGCCCTCACCCGAATCCTCGAGGTCGAGAACTTCGAGGGCATGATCGTCTTCGTGCGCACGAAGAGCGTCACCGAGGAGATCGCCGAGAAGCTGCGTGCCCGCGGCTACTCGGCCGCGGCCATCAACGGCGACATCGCCCAGGTGCAGCGCGAGCGCACCGTCAACCAGTTGAAGTCGGGCAAGCTCGACATCCTGGTGGCAACGGATGTCGCGGCACGCGGCCTCGACGTCGAACGCATCAGCCACGTGGTGAACTTCGACATCCCGACCGACAGCGAGCCCTATGTGCACCGCATCGGCCGCACGGGCCGCGCCGGCCGCACGGGCGACGCGATCAGCTTCGTCACGCCGCGCGAGCGGAGCCTCCTCGCCCGCATCGAGAAGGCCACGCGCCAGCCGATCGTGCAGATGCAGTTGCCGAGCGTCGACGACGTCAACGTCACACGTCTCGCTCGCTTCGACGACCGCATCACCGCGGCGCTCGACCAGAACGAGCGCATCGACGGGTTCCGCGACATCATCGCCCACTACGTGCGCAACCACGACGTGCCAGAGGCAGACGTCGCGGCCGCGCTCGCCGTCGTGGCGCAGGGCGAGTCCCCGCTGCTGCTCGAACCAGAGCCCGAGCGGCCGAAGCGCGCCGACCGCGAGTGGACGGATCGCCCGCCGCGCGGCGACCGGCCCGAGCGCGGCGATCGTCGAGGCGCGAGCTACGACCGTGACCGCGGCGATCGCGGCGGCTTCGACCGTGACCGCGGCGACCGCCCCGAGCGGCGCCAGCGCCCGAGCAGCGGACCGATGGCGACCTACCGCATCGCGGTCGGCAAGCGCCACAAGGTCGAGCCGCGACAGATCGTCGGCGCGCTCGCGAACGAGGGGGGCCTCAGCCGCGAAGACTTCGGCGCCATCCAGATCCGGCCCGAGTTCTCGCTCGTCGAGCTGCCCGCGAACCTGCCGCAAGAGACACTCGAGCGACTCGATGGCACTCGCATCTCGGGCCGGCTCATCGAGCTGCGACCCGATCGCGGCCCGTCGCGTCGCCCGAACGACCGCGAGCACGGCGACGACGGCGGCAAGCCGTTCCGAAAGCCGCGCCACAAGAGCTGAGCGAACGGATGCCGCGGCTCACGCCTCGGGCACGAGGCATCCGTCTGCGTGCCGCCGTGGCCGCAGCCGTCTGCCTGCTCGGCGGTCTCGGACTGCAGCTCGTGCCGCGCACCGTGGTGATCGACCTGCTCGGCAGCGTGCTCTACGTCGGCCTGGTCGCGTTCGCGCTGCGCGCGGCGTGGCCGCGCCTCGGGCCCGTGCGGAGTTCGGCGATCGCGTTCGCGGCCGCGACGGCGATCGAGCTCTTGCAGCTCACCGGGCTGCCGCAGCGCGTCGTCGAGGCGGTTCCGCTGACGAGACTCGTGCTCGGCAGCTCGTTCGACGCGATCGACCTCGTCGCGTACGCGGCCGGGGCGCTGCTCGCATTCGTCGTGCAACTCGGGCTGACCGCTCGGCGTGCCGACCGTGTCAGAGCCACTTCTTGAACTTGAACACGCCGTAGAGCGCGACGCCGAACACCACCATCGCACCGAGCGCCATGGGATAGCCGAACGCCCACTGCAGCTCGGGCATGACATCGAAGTTCATGCCGTAGACCGTGCCGATGAGGGTCGGCGCGAAGATGATCGCCGCCCACGACGAGATCTTCTTGATCTCGTCGTTCTGCTTCAGGCTCGTGTCGGTCTGACGGCGCGCGACGAGTGCCGAATGCACCGTGAGGGCGTTGTCGAGGATGGCGCGGAACGAGCCGACCCGCTCATCGATGCGGATGGCATGGTCGAGCACGTCGCGGAGCGAGCGCTGCAGCTCGACGTCGACGCGGTACTTCTCGGACCCGCGGCGCAGCCACTCGAGCATCGCCGCGAGCGGCTGCACGGCCCGCTGGAAGTTGATGACCTCGCGCGAGAGCTCGTAGATGCGCCGCGAGAGCGCGTCGTCGTCGCTGTCGCCGAACAGCTGGTCCTCGATCTCGTCGATGTCGTTCTCGAGCCCGGCGACGACCGGTTCGTACTCGTCGACGACCTCGTCGAGGATCGCGTAGAGCACGGCCTCCGGTCCCATGGCGAGCAGCTCGGGACTCGACTCCATACGCCGGCGCACGGCGGCGAGGTCGGGCGATTCGGCGTGACGGATGGTGACGACGAAGTCGGGGCCGACGAAGAGGTGCAGCTCGCCGAACTCGACGGTCTCCGATTCATCGCGGTATCGCGCCGGACGCAGCACGGCGAAGAGCGTGTCACCGTAGCGTTCGAGCTTCGACCGCTGGTGGCCGGTCAGCGCGTCTTCGACGGCGAGCGGGTGCAGGTCGAACTCGCGCGCGACCGAGGCGACTTCGCGCGGACTCGGCCGGTAGAGCCCGATCCAGGCGAGGCCGTCGTGGTCGTCCATGAGGCGGTAGGTGTCGTCGAGGTTTGTGGGCGTCTCGACGCGACGTCCGTCGACGTAGACGCCGTTGTCGACCAGAGGTGACATGAGCGGTCCGTTCTCGCAGGGCGCGCGGCAGTGCGCCGGTTCGGCAGAGTGAGCGGATGTCGCCGCCAACCGGGTGCGGATCGGAACGCGTTCGTGCGAGGGCGAGCAGAACTCAGCGCATGCGGGAACGGGAATGCGACGCAGCAGGGGTGGCGGCGTCGGTACTATGATCGGCCATCGCCCTCACCGCCTCTCGCAAAAGGGCCGTGCGGCCCAGCCGCCGAGTCTAGCCCACGCAGCCGAGTCGACTCGATCGAGCGGGCGACTGCGCAGGTTGGGTACCCTCATCAGGGGGTCATGCACTCGAACGCGACGAGAGGCGGGTGAGCATGCCGGAGGGCGAAGAACTCGGCGACACGCGCCCCCGCCCGAGCGGCCGACGGGCGGCGCCGGCCTCACGCGCCGGTGCGCTGCTCGCACCGGCGCTGCCGCTGGTGGCTGCCGCCGTCGCGTGGCTCACGCGTCATCGCATCGGAGCCCTGGTCGCCGTCACCGGTCTCGCCGTCGTGGGCATGCTGGTCGGGGCGGTCGCGCTCATGCAATCGAGCGGCGGTGGCGCACCCGAGAACGAGGCGTTCACCACGATCGACGACCCGCGACCATCGTCGACAACGCCCTCGACCCCGAGCCCGTTCGGACCGGTGCTGCCGACTTCGGCACCGCCGACGGCGCTGCCCGAACCGTCGCCCGAGCCTGACGAGATCGTCGAGCCGCCGGCCGACGACGCGCCGGTCGAGCCGACGGCGACGCCCGAGCCCACCGACGACCACCCCGGGCAGGGCCGCGGGCCGAAGAAGCCCAAGGGGCCCGGCCCGACGGAGTAGCCGCGGGCCTCATCTGAGGCGGTCGAGCGCCGAGACGACGCTCACTCCCGCCGCACGCACCGGGCGGGGCAGGGGCAGCCGTGCCGCCACGGCCCGCACCCGGCCGAACCGACCCGTGCGCCGCACCTCCCGCCGCACCGCGGCGCGGCGCAGTTCGCGGGCCCAGACGCGGGTCACGCGCTGCTCGTCGAACGTGCTCGCCGTGCGCACGGCGGCCCGCCTCATGCGGGCGACGCGGCGCCGCGACATCCGCTGCAGTCGAACGATCGCGTCGGCGAGGCCCTCGACGTCGCCGGGCGGCACGAGAAAGCCGTTGCGTCCGTCGCGGATGAGGTCGGCGGGGCCGTAGGGGATGTCGTAGGCGATCGGCAGGCAGCCGGCGGCCATGGCCTCGACGAGCACGAGCGGGAAGCCCTCGGAGTGCGAGGTGAGCAGCAGGAACGAGGCGCCCGGCAGGTGCCGACGCGCCTCGGGGTCGAAGCCGTGCAGCTCGATCGCTCCGGGATCGTGGATGCGTTTCGCGAGTGCCGCGCGGCTCTCGCCGTCGCCGTAGACGTCGAGGTGCACGGCGATGCCCGGGCGGGCGTTCGCCGCCTGCACGGCCGCGATCGCGTGCGAGACGCGCTTGCGCCGGGTGAGCGCGGCGAGCACGATGCCGCGGCCGTGCTCGCGCGGCGCGGGCTCGTGCGGCACGGGCCGGCGCGGCGCGGGCGTGCCCGACCCCGCCTGCTGCGGCACGGGCCTGGGGTTCGGAATCACGACGAGGTGGTCGTTCCGGCCGACGATGCGCTCGAGATCGTCGCGCTGCCGCCGTGACAGCACCGCCACGAGGTCGAAGTCCTCGAGCCGCTCGAGCGCCTCGCGTCGCGACCGCCGGATCGGCTCGTCTTCGGCGCGCCCCGGTCGGTGCGAGGCGTGCACGACGTGCGCCGTGATGACGTGCGCCCGCCGATAGGTGAGCATGAACGGCGCCATCGTCTTGCTGTCGACGATCACGAAGCTCGGTGTCGCGGCCGTCAGCGCGTCGAGCCAGGCCCGGTACAGGGTCCAGATGCGGCGCCACGATCGCACGGGCCGGCCATCGCCGTCGCACAGCACGACGCGGCGCCCGCCGATCACGCCGCGCTCGCGCACGTCGTGCCGGTCGCTGAGCAGCAGGCTGCCGTCGTCCCGATAGTGGTCGGTCTGCAGGGCGTTGCCGTCGGCGTCGAGCCGCGACCGGCTCATCACGACGTCGCCGCGCAGCCGCGTCACGTCGGCCTCGTCGGGCGCGAGCGGTGTGAACGTGCCCGCTTCGATTCGCAGCGAACCGCCGGGCAGTGGATGCCTCCGCAGCCAGTCGTAGAGGTTCGTGATGCGCACCCCGGGCGCGAGCACCCCGCGTTCGCGCAGCTCGCGTTCGATGCCCGGGGTGTCGGGCCGCGCGTCGAAGGTCAGCACCTCGACGTCGACGCCCGCGACGCGGTGGAACGCGGCGGAACGCCGCAGCATGGCATCGGTCATGCCGCCGAAGGCGTCGGGGATCGACCAGGTGACGGCGAAGTGCCGGCCCTCGGGCAGGCGCACCCGAGACGCCCGGGGCTCGGATGACGCTCGCCCGACAGACATGCTTCGAGCGTAGGCGCGCGCGGCTGGAGATCTCGTGGACGCACGAGCCGGGTCGCCGGGGTCGCGTGTGCTGTGCCGATGGTCGGTGCCGAGGCGAAGCCGGCTCAGCCGGTGACGCCCTCCAGGAACTCGAGGGTCTCGACGAGCGCCGCCTGCGCCTCGTCGGAGTCGAGCTTGAACTGGTACTCGTGCGGCAGCGCCGGCTCGTGGTCGGCGGGCCAGAACAGCGAGGTCACGTCGACCCCGACCTCGTTCAGCCGGTCGTTCATGGGCAGCGACTGGATCCAGGTGAGGGCGTCGCCGTTGCCGCCCGAGATGTACGTGGCCGGAAAATCGGCGGTCACGAAGTCGATCGTCGACATCGTCGTGCCCGACGAGCGCTGCGACCAGTCCTGCTCGCCGGTGTACGCCCAGAGTGCGATCTTGAGCCCCCACGACCCGATGCCGGTCAGCTCCGACATCGCCTGGAGGTCGTAGACACCGCAGTTCAGCACGACGCCCACGAGCTGATCGGCGTCGAGCGCCGGGTCGACGCCGAGCAGCTCGGCGTAGTCGGGGTTGGTCGTCAGCGCCGCGAGCTGGCTCGCGAGCTGTGCGCCGGCGGAGTCGCCGGCGAGCACGACGCGATCGGGGTCGATGCGCAGCTCGTCGGCGTTCGCATCGAGGGTCGCGAGCGCGTCGTTCAGCTGGTGCACGGCGAGCGGATACCTGCCCTCGGGGCCGAGCGTGTAGTTCACGCCCACGGTCGTGTACCCCTCGGCCGCGAGGATGCGGAGGTAGGGTTCGACATCGATGGAGTTGCCCGAGATCCAGGCTCCACCATGCACCCAGACGATCGTGGGCAGGGGGTCGGTGCCGCCCGCAGGCGAGAAGACGTCGAACGACATGCCGTCGGCGGCCGCCTCCGCGGCTCCAGCGGCCCCCGCGGCCCCGACGGCTCCGGGCGACCCGCCGTCGACCGGCACCCCGAGCTGCTCGGTGAGCGGCGCGTCGCCGACGTGCCGCTGCATCTCGGTGACCGTGGCGGCGGCGCCCTGCTCGAAGACGGCTCGGATGGTCAGCGCCGAGGGCCACGAGGTGAGGGTGAGCACCCACGTGATCAGCAGCCCGCCGACGGCGATATAGGTGACCGTGCCGATGAATCGCCGCTGTCCGCGGGTCAGCCAGACCTCATTGCCCCACCACGGCATGTCGCGGGTGCGCTTCGTTCGCTTCGTCGACACGGTGCCCCTTCTTGCTCGTTCTCGACATCCTGTCGGAGAAACGGTGCGGCACTCGCCCGACGCACCGGCGAGCTCTTCGTCGGGCTTCGCCGCGTCGGCTTCGGCACAGGCCGCATTCATGTGCCGTTCAGACAGGCATGGTCGGCTAGTCTGCATGCCAGACGCCCGAGGTTGCGCGTCTTCACCGATCGAATGGGATGAATCGTGACGAGCCGTACGGCCGAGTACCCCCGGCCGCACCACTTCCTCCTCCACATCAGCGACACGCACGTGCTCGCCGGCGGCCGCATGCTCTACGACCGCGTTGCGAGCGAGCGGCACCTGCAGACCCTGTTCGATGAGTTCGAGGCATCCGGTGGCCGCCCTGAGGCGATCGTCTTCACCGGCGACCTCGCCGACAAGGGCGAGCCCGACGCCTACGATCGCATCCGCCGCATCGTCGACCCCGCCGCCGAGCGTCTCGGTGCCCAGGTGATCTGGGTCATGGGCAACCACGACGAGCGGTCGGCGTTCCGCCGCGGTCTGCTCGGCGAGGCGGCAGGCGGCGTGAGCAGCACTCGACCCGTCGACCGGGTCGACGACGTCAACGGGCTGCGCGTCATCACCCTCGACTCCACCGTGCCCGGTCAGCACCACGGCGAGATCGCGCCCGAACAGCTCGACTGGCTCGCCGAAGAGCTCTCGATGCCGGCGCCGCACGGCACGATCCTCGCCATGCACCACCCGCCCGTGCCGAGCGTGCTCGACCTCGCGGTCGCCGTCGAGCTGCGAGACCAGGGCGGTCTCGCCGAGGTGGTCGAGGGCAGCGACATCCGCTCGATCATCGCCGGCCATCTGCACTACTCGTCGACCGCGACCTTCGCGGGCGTGCCGGTCTCGGTGGCCTCGGCCAGTTGCTACACGCAAGACCTCAACGTGCCCGTCGGCGGCACGCGCGGCCGCGACGGCGCGCGCGCCTTCAACCTCGTGCACGTCTACCCGACGACGGTGCTGCACTCGGTCGTGCCGCTCGGCGCCCACGCCTCGCTGGAATGGATCGACGCCGACGAGAGCGCACGGCGCCTCGCAGAGGCCGGCATCGGGCGAGCGGATGCCGCGGCCCCGCCGGTGCCGAAGGAGCCGCCGTTCACCATGCCGATTCCGGTGTTCGCGGGCTGAGGCCGCCCGGCCGGGCATGGCGGCTCGCCCTGTGGCGAACCCTTTCGCCCGGCGGCACCCGAGTGTCATACTCAGACCACTTCTCCCGACCGCTGCGACCCTGCGCGTGCGCGAGGCGAGCAGACGACCTGGGGAGGTGGCGTATGAGCACGGAGCTCGCGGCGATCATCGGAGTGGTGCTGATCCTCGCCGACTGGGCGATCCGCATCGCGGCGCTCATCATCGTGCCGCGCGAACGCAAGCCCACCGCGGCGATGGCGTGGCTGCTCGCGATCTTCCTGATCCCGTTCGTCGGCATCGTGTTCTTCCTGCTGATCGGCAGTTCGAAGCTGCCGAAGAAGCGGCGCGAGAGGCAGCTCGAGATCAACCGCATGATCGCCGATCGGGCCGAGAACGTCGAGCTCGTGCCCGACCGGGCGTCGTGGCCCGACTGGTTCGCATCGCTCACGAGGCAGAACCGGCTGCTCGGCGCCCTGCCGGCGATGGGCGGCAACACGGCGACGCTCATCGGCGACTACACGGGGTCGATCGATGCCATGGCCGCCGAGATCGACCGGGCCGCCCGGTTCGTGCACGTCGAGTTCTTCATCGTCTCGTTCGACGAGACCACGAAGGGGTTCTTCGCCGCGATGGAGCGGGCCGTGCAGCGGGGCGTCGTCGTCCGCGTGCTCCTCGACCACATCGCCTCGGGCAAGGCCGCCGGAGCCAAGGAGACCTACGCGGAGCTCGACCGCATCGGCGCGAAGTGGAGCTTCATGCTGCCAGTGCGCCCGTTGAAGGGCCAGTACCAGCGCCCCGACCTGCGCAACCACCGCAAGCTCGTCGTCGTCGACGGGCTCGTCGGATTCATGGGGTCGCAGAACCTCATCGACCGCAGCTACAACTCGAAGAAGAACCTCAAGCGCGGCCTGCAGTGGCAGGAGCTCGTGACGAGGGTCACCGGCCCGATCGTCACGGGTGTCAACACCGTGTTCCTCTCCGACTGGTACCTCGAGACCGACGAGCTGCTCACCGAGGAGGAGAACGTGCCCGCCGTCGCGGTGCCCGCCGACCACTCGCCCGACGCGCTCGTGTGCCAGGTCGTGCCGAGCGGCCCCGGCTACCCCGCCGAGAACAACCTGCGGCTCTTCCTCGCGCTCATCAACTCGGCGCAGCAGCGGGCCATCATCACGAGCCCGTACTTCGTGCCCGACGAGGCGATGCTCTACGCGATCACCTCGGCGTGCTACCGCGGACTCGACGTGCAGCTCTTCGTGTCGGAGATCGGCGACCAGGGTTCGGTCTGGCACGCGCAGCGGTCGTACTACCGGGACCTGCTCGAGGCGGGCGTGAAGATCTGGCTCTACCCGGCCCCGTACATCCTGCACGCGAAGCACCTCTCGATCGACGACGACGTCGCCGTCATTGGGTCGAGCAACATGGACATCCGCTCGTTCAGCCTGAACTCCGAGATGATGCTGCTCGTGCGCGGTCGTTCGTTCGTCGAGCAGATGCGGGCCGTCGAGCAGGGCTATCGCGACGCCGGCCGGCAGCTCACGCTCGAGGAGTGGAACCGCGAGCCCGGGTCGGCGACGTTCCTCGACGGGGTCGCCCGGCTCACCTCGGCGCTGCAGTAGCAACGATCGGTGGTCGAGGAGCGACCGACGGAGGAGGGAGCGTATCGAGACCCGGTGCGCGATCTCGATACGCTCGCGGGCGCTCGCTACTCGATCACCGGGCGGGGGTCTTCTCCCACGGCGCAGGGAACGGGAAGTAGCGCTCGAGGAAGTCGATGACGGCGGCGGTGCGCTCCTCGTCGGAGATCTCGGGGAAGCTGCCGTCGTTCAGGCAGAACATGTCGTGATCGCGGTGCTTCAGCAGCTCTTCCATCGCGGGCAGCGCCTGGCGCAGCGTCGTCTCGATGTACTTGACGCGGGCGTCGGTCTGGGCGACGGCATGGCCGGCGAGGAGGCCGTAGTAGTGGTACAGCGAGTTCGTCACCGAGATGTCGGTCGCCGAGCGGAAGCGGCTCGCGGCCGTGCGGCCGAAGTCCTCGGGGAACGCGGCCTCGAGCTCGGCCATGACGCTCGTGCGGAACGGAGCCGCGCAATGCTCGAGGTGTCGCGTCGTGACCTTGCCGAAGCGCTCGCGCAGGAGGGCTCGATTGACGCGGGCCGCGTTCTCGAACCCGCTGCGGCCGGGGTGCGCCCGACCGAGTCCGATGCGGGTGCCGGCCTCGACGAATTTCGTGATGCCGCCGGGCGAGAAGAACAGCGAGGGGCTGAGCGCCCGGCCGAAGAACATGTCGTCGTTCGAGTAGAGGAAGTACTCGGCGAGGCCCTCGATGTGGTGCAGCTGGCTCTCGACGGCGTGCGAATTGTGCGTCGGCAGCACGGAGGTGTCGGCGAACATCTCTTCACTGCGCACGAGCGTGACCTTGGGGTGCTTGGCGAGCCAAGCCGGTGCGGGCGAGTCGGTCGCGATGAAGATGCGGCGCACCCACGGCGCGAAGAGGTGCACCGAGCGCAGGGCGTACTTCAACTCGTCGATCTGCCGGTAGCGGGCCGCGGAGTCGTCGCCCTCGCCGACGACGTGGTCGGCCATGCGCTTCGCGCGCTCGCGCACGAACTCGTCGCTCGACCCGTCGACCCATGAGAAGACCATGTCGATCTCGAAGTCGACGTCGCTCGCGAGCGGCTCCCACATGTGCTCGAGCGTCGGCCAGTCGCGGCCGTGCAGATGCACGACGTCTTCGGTCGTCTCGGAGCGCTGCAGGGTGCGGCGCATGAGCACGTTCTCGGCGGGCGCCTCGATCGTCTCGTCGCCGAATCGCCAGAACTCGAGCTGCACGCCCGTCTCGCTGCCGTAGCGAAGGCGCCCGATCGGTTCGATGCGCGGGCGGTAGACGCGGAGGAGGGTGGGCTTGCGCCCGGCCGAGAGCCGACCGTCGGCGAGCAGCACGGGGTGCGTGTCCGCGGCGCGCTTCGGCGCGAGCGTCGTCGCGTAGAACGGCTCGTCGGCGAACGCCGCAGCGAGCGCGCGGGCGACGGCCTTGCGCTCGGCCCGGTCGACGGCGATGATCGGGCGGTCGTCGTTGCCGCGTACGAGGAGGAACGGGATCTCGGCCTCGTCGAGCGCGGCGCCGAGCGCGAGCAAGTCTTCGACCATCGACTCGTGCGGGGTCATGTGACCGTTGCGCAGCGCGTACTGCCCCTTTCGCAGTACGAGATCGTCGCGATCGAAGCGCGGCGGCCGGCCGGCGGATGCCACGAGCACGAGTTCGGACGCATCGGAGAGCCGCATCGGCGGGGCGGGCGTCGTCTCCCTCTTCGCGAACGCGTGTCCGTCGTGCTGGCGGTCAGGGGTTCGATCGCGGTCGGGTCTCGTCACGAAGCGGTGGCCTCCAGGGGGTCGGGGTGCGCGAGTTGCGCTCGCTCTGATTGTACGCAGCGGCTTGGGTCGAATATGCAGGGGTGTCGCCGGTCGAGGGTGCGGCGGCCGCGATGCGGTCGCCGGCGCGAGGAGATCGGCGATTCCGAGGATGGATCGGAGCCGGAGCCTGTGAGTTTCACGAGGAATTCTCGTGTCTCGTGCGGTGAGGCGTAGCGTGAAAGCGTGCGGGCGGCGGCGTCGCTCCCGTACCGTTCCCCGAACACCCGGGAACGGCAGGAAGAAGGTCTTCATGACCAGCCAGGCGATCGCGCCCCAACCCAGACCCCTCGTCGCGTCAGGCGGTTCGCCGGGAAACAGCGACTTTACGGAACTCGCCCGGCTCGTGAAGTCGGCCGGGCTCATGCGCCGCCGCTACGGCTACTACTGGACGAAGCTCATCGCGGTGCCCGTCGCCATCGGCGGCGCGATCGTGCTGTTCGTGTGGATCGGCGACACGTGGTGGCAGATGTTCACCGCGGTCGGCTTCGCCTTCCTCTTCACGCAGACCGCGTTCCTCGGCCACGATGCCGCGCACCGCCAGATCTTCCGCTCGGGCAAGTGGAACGACTGGGCGAGCCTCATCCTCGGCGGCTTCGTGGGCATGAGCTACGGATGGTGGCAGCACAAGCACACCCGCCACCACGCGAATCCCAACCAGATCGGTGCCGACCCCGACATCGACCTGCCCGTCGTCGCGTTCACTCCCGAGCAGGCGGTGCAGCAGAGGGCGGCGTTCTTCCGCTGGCTCATCGCGCACCAGGGGCTGTTCTTCTTCCCGATCCTGCTGCTCGAGGGGCTCTCGCTGCACGCGTCGAGCGTGCACCGGGTGCTCGCCCGCGAACACCTCGCACGGCGCCCGGTCGAGATCGCCTTCCTCGCGGTGCGCATCTTCGGGTACCTGGCGCTCGTCTTCCTCGTGCTCTCGCCCGACAAGGCCATCGTGTTCCTCGCGATCCAGCTCGGGGTGTTCGGGTTCTACATGGGCATGTCGTTCGCCCCGAACCACAAGGGGATGCCGCTCGTGCCGGCGGGCTTGAAGCTCGACTTCCTGCGCCGCCAGGCACTCATGAGCCGCAACATTCGCGGCAATCGGGTGCTCGATTTCGCAATGGGCGGATTGAACTACCAGATCGAGCACCACCTGTTCCCGTCGATGCCCCGGCCGTACCTGCGGCGGGCGGCACCGCTCATCGCCGACTACCTGCACCAGCACGACGTGCCCTACACGCAGACCACGCTGTGGCGTTCGTACGCGATCGTGTTCCGCTACATCAACCGCGTCGGACTCGGCGAGCGCGACCCGTTCGAGTGCCCCCTCCTGGCGGTGCGGGCGAGCATCTGAGCCGGCTGCGCGTGACGCCGCGTGACCTCGCGTTGACACGTGTGACGACCGGCCTCGCGGCATCCGCTCGCCCTCTCTAGCGTCGGGTGGGGAGGTCGACATGACACGACTCATCATCGGCGCGATGGTCAGGGCCATCGGGGCGTACCCGTCGGGGTGGCGGTACCCGGGTGCGCACCGCGACCCGCGCGGCGACGCGGCCGTGCTGTGGCGCGCCGCCGAGGTCGCCGAGGCGGCCCGGCTCGACTACCTCTTCTTCGGCGACTGGCTCGCGACGGGCCACGACCTCGAGTTCCAGGATCCGTACCTCGTCGCCCGGGTCGACCCGATCTCGGCGATCACCTACCTCGCGGGTGTCACGAGCCGCATCGGGCTCATCGCGACGGCGAACACGAGCTACTCCGATCCGTACACGCTGGCGCGCGCGACGGCGTCGGCCGAGCTGCTCTCGAGCGGACGCGTCGGGCTCAACCTCGTGACGGGCGGCGAGCCGCGCGCCGCCGGCAATCACGGCGTCGACTTCCACACCGCGAACGCGGCACGATACGACCGCGCCGTCGAATTCGAGGCTGTGCTGCGGCGCCTCTGGGACTCCTTCGACGACGATGCGATCATTGCGGATGCCGCGGCGGGCACCTACCTCGACCCGCTGAAGCTGCACGCCACCGACTTCCACGGCGAGCACCTCAGCGTGACGGGTCCGCTCAACGTGCCGCGCCCGGTGCAGGGGCACCTGCCGATCGTGCACGCCGGCATCTCGCCGAGGTCGCGGCTCTTCGCCGCGCAGAGCGCCGACCTCGCACTCGTCGCCGTCGGCGACCGCGCGCAGGCCATCGCGCTTCGCGAGGAGCTGCGCTCGCTCGCCTTCGAGTCGGGCCGCGACGATCGCACCCTGAAGGTCATCGCGCCCGTGCTGCCGATCGTGGGGGAGACGCGCGAGCACGCGCAGTCGATCGCCGACGAGCTCAGCGAGCTCGTGCAGATCGCCGAGGACTGGCCGGACGGGCCGCCGGCCGCGTTCCCGTCGAACCGCTCGCTCGCGCAGCTGTCGCTGCTCGTCGGGGTCGACCTCGTGGGGCTCTCGCCCGACCGTGCAGTGACTCCCGCGCTCGTCGGCGAGTTCAGCCCCGCCGGGCAGGAGCTCGTCGAGATCGTCGCCGAGCGCACCGGCCGGAGCCCCTCGGGCGAGCGCCCGCCGACCCTGCGGCACCTCGTGGTCGCCGCATCGGTCAACGCCTCGATGATCGTCGGCACGGCGGCCGACATCGCGACCGAGTTCGAGGCGTGGGGCGACGCCGGGGCCGTCGACGGGTTCAACGTGCTCTCGGCCGTGCAGCCGCAGCAGTTCGAGGCGTTCGCGTTCGGTGTCGCGCCCGAGTTGCAGCGGCGCGGGCTGCTGCCGACCGAGTACGAGGGCGAGACGCTGCGCGAGCATCTCGGGCTCGGGCGGCCCGAAAGCGTGTTCGCCCGGCCCGACCTCGCCCCCGCGCACCTCTGACGTGAGAGGTCGATGTTGCTCGTTCAGAGGTGGTGTGATGTTGCTCGTTCAGGGGATTTGGGCGACACGCCGCCAAGCGCGGCTCCTCGCACGGCGTGTCGCCCAGATCCCCTGAACGCGCAACAGTGACGGCGGGCGACAGTGACGGCGGGCGACAGTGACGGCGGGCAACAGTGACGCCGTGTGACGCCGTATTGCGCGAGGTTGAGGTGTGTGACCGGCGACACTGGCGAGCGACTCAGGCGGGCCGTAGCGTCGCGGCATGACTGCAGCGAGCATGGTGATCGAACGGAAGGCGCGGGCGACGGAGACCCGCGTCATGCCGGCCGGCCCCGGCCCGCTCGCTGCACTCGTCGATGCGGGGCTCCAGGTGCCCGTGCTCGGCGGCCGCGCCGTGCGGCACGTGAACCTCGACATCGCCGCGTCGGCGCCGGCGCTCGAGGTCGTGGCGCAGCAGGTGACCCGCGTACTGCCGTACTACGCGAGCGTGCACCGCGGCTCGGGCTATGCCTCGCAGCTGTCGACCTCGCTGCTCGAAGACGCGCGCGGCACCGTCGCGCGGCATGTCGGCGCCCGCACTGACGACCTCGTCATCTTCACCCGCAACACGACCGATGCCCTGAACCTGCTCGCCGCCGCCGTGCCGGGCGACACGGTGGTGCTCGACCTCGAGCACCACGCGAACCTCTTGCCGTGGCGCTCGCGCCGCGTCGTCGAGGGTCGGCCGACGATCGCCGCGACCCTCGACGCACTCGACGCCGAGCTCGCCCGCCGGCCCGCCGCGCTGCTCTCGGTGACCGGCGCCTCGAATGTCACGGGCGAGGTGCTGCCGATCGGCCGGCTCGCCGACATCGCCCACGCCCGCGGCGCGCGCATCGCGGTCGATGCGGCGCAACTGCTGCCGCACCGCCGGGTCGACCTCGCCGCGACCGGCATCGACTACCTCGCCTTCTCGGGCCACAAGGCCTATGCGCCCTTCGGCGCCGGGGCCCTCGTCGGCCGGGCCGACTGGCTCGACGAGGCACCCGCCCACCTCGCGGGCGGCGGCGCCGTCGACGCGGTGCGCGTCGACGGGGTCGACTGGAAGCACGGGGTCGACCGGCACGAGGCCGGCACGCCCAACGTCGTCGGCGCCGTCGCGCTCGCCCGCGCGCTGGCCGAACTCGAACGGCTCGGCGATGGCGCCCGCCGTGCGCACGAGCAGGCGCTCACCCGACGGCTGCACGAGGGTCTCGCCGCCCAGCGCGGCGTGCGCGTGATCAGCGGGTTCCCCGACGCCGGTGACCCTCGAGACGGCGATGCCGATCGTCTCGGCATCGCGACGATCGAGCTCGAACGCGGTTCGGTGGGCCTGCTCGCGGCGGCCCTCGGCGCTGAGCACGGAATCTCGGTGCGCGCCGGCCGCTTCTGCGCGCATCCCTTCTTCGACCGCGTCGCGACCCGATCCAACGGGCTTCGGGCGAGCCTCGGCGCCGGCAGCTCGGCCGACGACGTCGACCGGTTCCTCGACGCGCTCGCCAGGCTCATCGCCGACGGCCCCGCCCACGAATACGACCGCTCGCCCGAAGGCTGGTGTCCGCGCGTCGACGACCGTCCCCGCCCCGACTTCGCGCTCGCCTGACGAGGATCGACTCGACCCGGCAGCACCCGGGCCCGACCGAGTGACGCGCGCCACGCGGCATCCGTCACCGAATCGATACGCAACCGGGCTGCGCGGTAGGCCATGCTTGGCGGCATGGGATCAGCGCTGACCACCATCGGACTCCCCGTCGCCCTCGGCATCATCATGTTCGGGCTCGGACTCTCACTCACCCCCGCCGATTTCGCGCGCGTGGCGAAGCATCCGAAGGCGGTGATCATCGCCCTCGTCTGCCAGCTCATCGTGCTGCCGGCACTCTGCCTCGGCCTCGTGCTCGTCTTCCAGCTGCCGCCGGTGCTCGCGGTCGGAATGATGCTGCTCGCCGCGTCGCCGGGTGGCACGACGGCGAACCTCTACAGCCACCTGTTCCGCGGCGACGTCGCCCTGAACATCTCGCTCACGGCGATCAACTCGGTGCTCGCGGTCTTCACGCTGCCGCTCATCACGAACCTCGCGATCGCGTACTTCCTGCCGGGCGACGACACCCTCGGGCTGCAGCTCGCGAAGACCGTCGAGGTGTTCGCGATCGTGCTGCTGCCGGTCGTGCTGGGCATGCTCGTGCGCTGGTGGCGCCCGGCCTTCGCCGACCGCATGGACAAGCCCGTGCGCATCGCGTCCGTCGTCATCCTCGTGGTCGTCATCGCCGGTGCGATCGTCTCGAACCTCGACCTGCTGCTCGACAACTTCGGCACCCTCGCCGCCATCACGGTGGTGTTCTGCGTGCTGAGCCTCTCCGTCGGCTTCCTCGTGCCGCGCATGCTGCGGGTCGGCCGGGCGCAGTCGATCGCGAGCTCGTTCGAGATCGGCATCCACAACGCGACCCTCGCGATCGTCATCGCGCAGACCGTCATCGGCAGCGTCGAGATGAGCCTGCCCGCCGCGGTCTACGGCGTGCTCATGTTCTTCGTGGCGCTCGCGTTCGGCTTCCTGATCCGCGGGCGCGGCGGCGCATCGGAGCGAGCGGATGCCGCGGGGCCCGGCGCGCCCGCCGTGCGGGCCGAGGCGGGGGAGCCGTCGAGCTGAGCCTCGGTGCGTCGGCCGCCCGATTCGTAGACTGGGCAGGTCACGCACGAGAGGGGGGCGCATGCAGACGCTCGACGAGCACGAGGTGCGCTCGCTGTTCGGCAACGCGAATGCCGCCGAGCTCGAGCAGCTCGCGCTGCCCGTGGGGTTCTTCGTCACCGAGTGGGCTCCGCTCGACGCGTTCGGCTGGCGCGACCCGCGCATTCCGGCTCGCGGGTACCTCGTGACCGAGCTCGAGGGGCTGCCCGTCGGCATCGTGCTGCGGGCCGCCGGCCGCACCGGCTCGCGCCCCGGTGCGCATCACCGTGCGGCGATCTGCAACCTCTGCCACACGCAGCAGCCGGGCGACCAGGTCGAACTATTCACCGCGCGGCGCGCCGGGCCCGCCGGGGAGCGCGGCGACAGTGTCGGCACGTACATCTGCGCCGACCTCGCGTGTCAGGAGACCGTGCGGCTCGGCCGGCCGCCGGCGCCGTCCGAGGTGCAGCCGAGCGCCCACGAGCTCGAGCGCATCGAAGGGCTCGCTCGGCGCACGCGCGCGTTCGTCGCGGACGTGCTCGGGGTCGCCTGAGGCGAGGGGCCGGCCCGATAGTTTCGATCAGGCGAAGGCGTCAGGCCGCGGCATCCGGAACCGGCTCGAGCGTCGGCCGCTTCGCCGTGCGCCCGTCGCCCGACGATCGGCCGGTGAGGCGCCGCCCGATCCACGGCAGCACGAACTCGCGGTAGTACGCGGCGGTGTTGCGGCTCCTGGGGCCCGCGGGCGCAGCCGCCACCTCTTCGACGCCCCACTCGACCGGCACCGCGACGCCCAGCCCGGTCAGCACGTTGCTCGCGACGCGCGCATGACCGAGGGCGTTCAGGTGCAGCTTGTCGGGCGACCAGTAGCGGATGTCGCGGAGGCCGACGTCGTTGAAGTTGTCGACGAAGGTGACACCGGGGCGATCGGCGAGGTCGACGAGCGCCGCGGTGAGGCGTGCACCGCGCGCGTCGAACACCTTGCCCATGGGGATGTGGTCGGTCGGGTTCGCGCCGCTCAGCATGAGCACGTGGATGCCCTCGGCGCGGATGCGCTCGATCGCGTCGCGGAACCGCGCGGCCGTGACCTGCTCGTCCATGCGGGGGCGCAGCATGTCGTTGCCGCCGCCGTTGAAGCTCAAGAGCTCGGGGCGCAGGGCGATCGCGGGGGCGAGCTGCTCGTCGATGATCGGGCCGAGCTTGCGGCCGCGGATCGCGAGGTTCGCGTACCCGATGGGCTCGCGCGCCGCGGCGGCGAGGCCGATCGCCACGAAGTCGGCCCAGCCGCGCACCGAGCCGTCGGGCAGTTCGTCGCCGACGCCCTCGGTGAAGCTGTCGCCGATCGCCGCGTAGGAGTGGAACATGGGTTCCACGCTATCGCGGCGTTCGCTCAGCCCGTCGAAGCGGCTCAGTGCGCCTCGTGCTCGCCCTCGAGCTCGCAGTCGGCGCCGGGATAGAGCAGCGTCTCGTGGCCGTCGTCGAACCGCACGAGGTATGGCGGGCCGCCGTCTTCGCCGCGGATCTCGAGGATCTCGCCGTGCCGCGGCGGCTGGCCGACCTGCTTGGCGTGGATGATGAGGTGTTCTCCGACCGTTGCGCGCATCGCGTCCTCCTCCGAGTGGTTCCAGCGTACGCCGGGCGCTCGGCGGGCGGAAGGAGGCGCGGCCGTCAGCGGGCGTCCGACGTGGCCATGCGCTGCAGCGCCCGACGGTTCATGGCGACGAAGAGGCGGTTCTTCTTCGTGTTCTGGAACGCCGCGCAGCGCCAGGTCGAGCCGTCGCGCACCATGACGAAGGTCTGCACCTTGTCGTGCCGGATGCGTGCGCCCTTGCCGATGCCGCCGTCGGTGACCACGACGGCGACGTCGGGTGCGATGAATCGAAGGTCGAGCACCTGCATCGACATGCGGGTGCCGCGCTGCCAGGTATTGAACACGGGAACGTGCGCGCGGCGGATCGCGTCTCGCCCGATGTCGACGACGCCGGCGAAGATCACGTAGCTCGCGTGGTCGGTGAACTCGTGCGCGTAGGCGGCCGCGTCGCCCGCGTCCCATGCGGCGCGAAGTCGGTCGAGGGCGGCGAGCACCTCGGCGTGGTCGGAGCCGCTCTCGGGCGGCGTCGTGGCTGCGGTGGTGTTCATCGGCTCGTTCATCCCTCCATCGTCACATGCATTCTGCAGTAATGCAATCTGCACTAATGAAAGACGCCGCGTTCGCTAGGCTCGTGACGTGACGACTCGAGACCAACTGCAGCGCGCCGACCGCGATCTGCCCGCGCTCACGGTGCTGGCGCTGCTCAGCCTCGGGCCGCGGCACACCTACGACATGCACCGTTTCATGGTCGCCACCCGCAAGGACTTCGTCGTCGGACTGCCCCGCAGCCTCTATCACGCCGTCGACAAGCTCGAGAAGTCGGGTCTCATCACCGAGGCCGGCGCCGAGCAGACGCCCGGCCGGCCCGAGCGCATGCGGTACGCCATCACCGACGCGGGCCGGGCCGAACTGCGCCGCAGGGTCTCGCTGCTGCTCGCGACGCCCGATCCCGACGCGACGCTCGCGTACGCCGCGCTCTCATTCGTCGGCGCGCTCGGCCCCGACGAGACCCTGGCCGCCTTGCGCGCCCGGGTCGCCGCGATCGAGCTGAAGATCGCCCGTCTCACCGGCGATCTCGCCGAGGCGGGCGGTGTGCCGCGCATCCTGCTGCTCGAGGCCGAGTTCGAGCAGGCGAGACTCGTCGCCGAGCGCGAGTGGATGGCCGCACTCGTCGACGACCTCGAGTCGGGCCGGCTGCCATGGCCCGATCTCTCCGAAGTGCCGCCGCCGCCCGGCTGGTGACGTCGGCTCCGCCTTTCCTGATCGTGCACGGGCGGCTATGGTTGCGAGAGTGGGTCAAACGTCCCACATTGATTCGAGTGGATGCCGCGGCATCCACTCGCTCGAATATGGCGACGAACAGCGAGGTTCACCATGACCGCAACCACCCCCGACCGCACCTTCCCGCAGGGATTCCGCTGGGGCGCGGCCACCGCGGCCTTCCAGATCGAGGGTTCGACGAGGGCGGACGGCCGCGGCGAGTCGATCTGGGACGTGTTCACCCGCACGCCCGGCCTCGTGATCGACGGCTCGAACGCCGAGCTCGCCGCCGACAGCTACCGGCGTTACCGCGACGACGTGGCCCTGCTCGCGGGGCTCGGTGCCGACGACTACCGCTTCTCGATCTCGTGGCCGCGCGTGCAGCCCGGCGGCACCGGCCCGGCCCACGAGGCGGGCCTCGCCTACTACGACCGTCTCGTCGACGAACTGCTCGCCGCCGGCATCGCGCCGGTGCCGACGCTGTACCACTGGGACCTTCCGCAGGAGCTCGAGGCCGCGGGCGGCTGGTTGAACCGTGACACGGCCTACCGGCTCGCCGAGTACGCGGGGCTCGTGGTCGACCGTCTCGGCGACCGGGTGCAGCGCTGGATCACCCTCAACGAACCCGCGATGACGACCCTGCAGGGCTACGCGCTCGGCAGCCAGGCGCCGGGCCACGCGCTCATGATGGGTGCGCTGCCGACCGCCCACCACCAGCTGCTGGCGCACGGGCTCGCCGTCGCCGCGATCCGCGAGCGGGGCGACGCCGAGGTCGGCATCACGAACAACCACACGCTGATGGTGCCGGCATCGGATGCCCCAGCGGACCAGTTCGCCGCAGGCGCCTTCGATCTCATCTACAACCGCATCTTCGCCGACCCCGTGCTCACCGGGGCCTACCCCGACCTGTCGGGCTTCGGGCTCGAGGCGATGCCCGGCCTCGAAGCTGGTGACCTCGAGCTGATCGGTGCGCCGATCGACTTCTACGGCATCAACTTCTACAACCCGACGCGGGTGGCGGCGCCTTCGGAAGGTTCCGAGTTCGCGGCGGCGGGCCTGCCGTTCGAGCCCGTCGAGTTCGAGGGCGTGCCGACGACGGGCTTCGACTGGCCGATCATGCCCGAGACGTTCACCGAACTACTCGTCTCGTTCGCGCGCGACTACGGCGACCGGCTGCCGCCCGTCGTGATCACCGAGAACGGGGCGTCGTTCCCCGATGAGGTGGTCGCGGGTGGCGACGGCGCGGGTGGCGACGGGGTGGGTGGTGCGGATGCGGACGGCGTGGGTGGCGACGGCGCGGGTGGTGCGGGTGCCGACGGCGTAGGTGCCGCCCGAGCGGTGCACGACGATGCGCGCATCGGCTACCTCGACGCGCACATCGCGGCCGTGCGCAGCGCGATCGACCAGGGCGTCGACGTGCGCGGCTACTACCTGTGGTCGCTCACCGACAACTTCGAATGGGCCGAAGGCTACACGCAGCGCTTCGGGCTCGTGCACGTCGACTTCGAGACCGGCGAGCGCACCCCGAAGGACTCGTACGACTGGTACCGCGACCGCATCGCGAGCTCGCGCGGCTGAGCCTGCCCCGCGCCTTCCCTGCGCCTGCCCCGCGCCTTCCCTGCAACTCCCTTCCGCCGAGTGTTAACGGTCGACCCGCTCTTGCGGCGCGTGGCGTTAACACTCGGCGGTCGGCGTTAACACTCGGCGGAGGGGATCGGGCGGGGGCGGGCGGGAAGGGGGCGGGCGGGAAGGGCGGCGGGCGGGACGGGCGGCGGGGGTCAGCCGACGGCGAGCAGGGCGGCCCAGAGGTCGGCGCGCGCGTGGAAGCCCGAGAGGTCGCGGCCGAGCAGCCGCTCGGCGAGCGCGATGCGGCTGCGCACGGTGTGCCGGTGCACGCCGAGCGCCTGCGCGGTGGCGTCGAACAGGCCGCCGTGCTCGAGCCACGTGCGGGTCGTCGTGAGCAGGGTCGTGCCGTTCTCGTCGTCGTGCTCGGCGAGCGGGGCGAGCGTCGCGAGCGCGACGGCTCGCGCATCGGTGCGAGCGAGGAACGCGAGCACGCCCTGCCGGCTGATCTCGTCGAAGTGCACGACTCCCGAGCCCGATTCGCGGGCGCGCTCGACCGCGCGCAGCGCCTGCTCGTGGGCGAGCGCGATGCCGCCGGCGCCGCCGATGCCGCCGGCGCCGCCGATGATGCCGGCGCGGCCAGTACCGCCCGTGCCGGGCCCGCCGGCGCCGCTCGTGCCCGCGCCGCCCGTGCCCACGGGGTCGGAGACGCCGACGGGCAACTCGAACTCCGCCGCGATCTCGTCAGCGAGGCCCGTGTCGGCCTCCTCGAGCAGCAGCACGAACTGCTCGTCGTCACGCCCGAAGAAGAGCCGGCCGCCGCGCTCTTCGACGCGCAGCTCGAGCAACTCGGTCAGTCGGTCGACGGCGGTCAACGGGGCATCCGTCACTGCGATGCGCATGGGCGCCGACGGCAGCGGCCCCCACATCTCGGTCGCCACGCGCTCGGCGAGGGTCAGATCTCCGGCGAGGATGCCGCGGAGCAGCCCCGTTCGCAGGTGACCGCGGGCGCGGTCGAGATCGCGGTTCTGTTCGAGGGCGAGGCCCGCGAGCGCGATCACCGAGGTGACGACTTCGCGGCCGGCCTGGTCGAGCTCGGGGGAGTCGCCGATCGCGAGCACCCCGCGCAGCGCCCCGCCGCCGCCGAGCGTCTGCAGCGTCATGCGCTGGGGTGACTCGGTCGACTCGCCCGCGAGCAGGGTGCGGCTCGCGCGCTGGCCGCGTCGCAGCATCGAGCGCGCCTCGCCGACGACCTCGCCGAGCAGCGGCTGGCCGAGACCGTCGACGGGAGCCTCGCGATCGAGGGAACCGGTCGCCTCGATGAGTCCGACCCAGGCGCCGAGCCGGTGCGAGAGCTCGGCGAGCGTGGCCGAGAGGCCGTCGGGGCGGAGCGCGGCGAGCGAGATCGCGCGCTGGGCGTTGAGCGCCCAGGCCTGCCTGGCGAACGCGTCTTCGGCGATGAGGTCGGCGACCGTGCGCGCGATCGCGATGAACGGCACCCGGTAGGGCACCTCGAAGAGCGGCAGGCCCTGCGCCGCGCACGCGTCGACGAGCGACTCGGGCGTGCCCTCGCGGATGACCTCGGTGCCGAACCCGAGCGCGGCGACACCGCGCTCGCGGAGGCGGGCGACGTAGGCGGCGGCGAACCCCGGCTCGACGTCGTCGCCGAACTGCGTGCCCGTCGTGAGCAGCACGTGCCCGGCGTCGAGGAACGGCGTGGGGTCGGCGAGGTCGGAGCTGTGCGCCCAGACGACGGGGGTCGCGAGTGCGCCGTCGGGCAGGGCGTCGGCCGGGGTGAGCAGGCCGAGCGCGAGCTCGGGTCGGTCGAGCAGGGTCTGCACGGTCGGCTGCACTGCGGCTCCTTCGGTGGAACGTCGGTCGAGTAGCGACGAAGGAGCGTATCGAGACCTGGTGCGGGATCTCGATACGGCCCTGGCGGGCCTACTCGATCAACGGACGCATGATGTACGTGGCGTCCAATTAACTGCGCTCGAGTGTACACCCTGGCGCAGAGACATCCACTCGGCTCGACCTAGCATTGCCCGCATCAGCCACCGTCGTCTTCCCGCATCGGAGCACTCATGACTCTCGTCGACACCCCGGCCGCCACGACCGGCCCGGCCACCCCGACCGGCGGGCCCGCGCTCGCCCAGGAGCGCCGCCTCGTCACAGCCATCCCCGGCCCGCGCTCGCAGGAGCTCATGGCCCGCAAGGCGGCCGCCGTCGCCTCGGGCGTCGGCCACACCCTGCCCATCTCGGTCGTCGCAGCGGGCGGAGGCGTCATCGTCGACGCCGACGGCAACTCGCTCATCGACCTCGGCTCGGGCATCGCCGTCACGGGCGTCGGCAACTCGGCGCCCCGCGTCGTCGAGGCCGTCACCGCGCAGCTGAACTCGTTCACGCACACGTGCTTCACCGTCTCGCCGTACGAGGGCTACGTCGCCGTCGCCGAGAAGCTCAACGAGCTCACCCCCGGCGACCACGTCAAGCGCTCGGCCCTCTTCAACTCGGGCGCCGAGGCCGTCGAGAACGCGGTCAAGATCGCCCGCCACTTCACGAAGAAACAGGCCGTCGTCGCGTTCGACCACGCCTACCACGGCCGCACGAACCTCACGATGGGGCTCACCGCGAAGAACATCCCGTACAAGAGCGGCTTCGGGCCGTTCGCGTCCGAGGTGTACCGGGCGCCGCTCAGCTACCCCTTCCGCGACGGCGGCCTCTCGGGCGCCGAGGCGGCGGCCCGCGCCATCTCGGTCATCGAGAAGCAGATCGGCGCCGAGAACCTCGCCGCGATCATCATCGAGCCCATCCAGGGCGAGGGCGGCTTCATCGTGCCGGCCCAGGGGTTCCTTCCCGCACTCGTCGAGTGGGCGCGCGCGAACGACGTCGTCTTCATCGCCGACGAGGTGCAGACCGGCTTCGCCCGCACCGGTGCCTGGTTCGCGAGCGAGCACGAGGGCATCGTGCCCGACCTCGTCGTGGCGGCCAAGGGCATCGCCGGCGGCCTGCCCCTCTCGGCGGTCACCGGCCGCGCCGACATCATGGACTCCGCGATGGCCGGTGGCCTCGGCGGTACCTACGGCGGCAACCCGCTCGCCTGCGCCGCGGCGCTCGCCACGATCGAGACCTACGAGGCCGACGGCCTCATCGACCGGGCCCGCGAGATCGGCGCCGTGCTCATCGGCCGCCTGAACGCGTTGCGCACCGCCGACCCCCGCATCGGCGACGTCCGCGGACGCGGCGCGATGGTCGCGATCGAGCTCGTCGACCCCGCGACCGGCGCCCCCGACGCGGCGCTCACGGGCGCGGTCGCCACGTACGCGCACGCCAACGGCGTGGTCGTGCTGACGTGCGGCACCTACGGCAACGTCATCCGCTTCCTGCCGCCGCTCACCATCACCGACGAACTGCTCATCGACGGCCTCTCGGTCGTCGCGGAAGGGCTGAAGAACGCATGACCGACCTCCTCGCGGCGCCGACGACGTCGACCGCAACGGATGCCCCGGCGAGCCCGCTGATCGCAGCAGGCCCCGCCGAGCTGCACATCGCGACGCCGCTCACCGACGCGCGCGCCCAGCTCGCCGAGGCGGTGGGCCTGCTCGGCTACACCGACGGCATCCACCAGATGCTCGCGACCCCGCGCCGCGAGCTCACGGTGGCGGTGCCGCTTCGCATGGACTCGGGTGAGAGCCGGCTCTACATCGGCCACCGCGTGCAGCACAACTTCTCTCGGGGCCCGGCCAAGGGCGGCCTGCGCTACGCGCCGAACGTGAACCTCGACGAGGTGCGGGCGCTCGCGATGTGGATGACCTGGAAGTGCGCCCTGCTCGACGTGCCGTACGGCGGCGCGAAGGGCGGAGTCGCGATCGACCCCCGCGAGCACTCCACGGCCGAGCTCGAGCGCGTGACCCGCCGCTACACGAGCGAGATCCTGCCGATCATCGGCCCCGAGCGCGACATCCCCGCGCCCGACGTCGGCACCGACGAGCAGACGATGGCCTGGATCATGGACACCTACTCCGTGACCAGCGGCTACACGGTGCCCGGCATCGTGACCGGCAAGCCCATCGCACTCGGCGGTTCGCAGGGGCGGGCTTCCGCGACGAGCCGCGGGGTCACGCACATCGCACTTGCCGCGCTTCGGCACCGGGGCTTCGAGCCGTCGCGCGCGACCGCCGCGGTGCAGGGCTTCGGCAAGGTCGGTGCGGATGCCGCGCGGTTCCTGTCGGAGGCCGGCGTCACGGTCGCCGGGGTGAGCGACCAGTACGGCGCCGTCTTCAACGCCGCGGGCCTCGACATCGAGGCGCTCAGCCAGCACGTGCGGGCGACCGGTTCGGTCGTCGGCTTCATCGGCGCCGAGGCGATCGACGGCGCGCAGCTTCTGACGCTCGACGTCGACCTGCTCGTGCCGGCCGCCGTCGAGGGCGTGCTGCACGAGGGCAACGCCGCGAGCGTTCGGGCCACCGTCATCGTCGAGGGCGCGAACGGCCCGACGACGCCGGGCGCTGACGCGATCCTCCGTGAGAACGGCGTGCTCGTCGTGCCCGACATCCTCGCGAACGCGGGCGGCGTCATCGTCTCGTACTTCGAATGGGTGCAGGCGAACCAGGCCTACTGGTGGCGCGCCGACGAGGTGGAGTCCAGACTGGAGGAGCGAATGCTCAGTGCGTGGCAGCACGTGCTGGGCTACGCCGAGGCGCGGGGGCTCTCGCTTCGCACCGCCGCGACGGCGCTCGCCGTCGAACGCGTCGCCGAGGCGCACAAGCTGCGCGGCCTCTACCCCTGAGCCTCGACCGCACACCGAGTCGCCCGATTTCGTGCAGAATCGGCAGCTCGAGGAGAAGATCGACCATGACTGAACGGAAACCACACGCATGACGACTGCAACTCAGGAAGCGACCGTGCTCGACGCGGTCGACGGCGGCCTCTTCATCGGCGGCGAGTGGGTCGACGCCGAGGGCGGCAAGACCCTCGCGGTCGTCGACCCGGCGACCGGCCGGACGATCAAGCAGATCGCCGATGCATCCGTCGCCGATGGCATCAAGGCGCTCGACGCCGCCGTCGCCGCGCAGGATGCGTGGGCGGCGACCGCCCCGCGTCAGCGCGGCGAGCTGCTGCGCCGGGCGTTCGACCTGCTGCAGGAGCGCAAAGAGGAGTTCGCGCTGCTCATGACGCTCGAGATGGGCAAGCCGCTCGCCGAGGCGCGGGGCGAGGTCGCGTATGGCGGCGAGTTCCTGCGCTGGTTCAGCGAAGAGGCCGTGCGCATCTCGGGCCGCTACGGGCTGAACCCCGAGGGCACCGGCAACATGATCGTGTCGCAGCGCCCGGTGGGCCCGTCGTTCTTCATCACGCCGTGGAACTTCCCGCTCGCGATGGCGACCCGCAAGATCGCTCCCGCGCTCGCCGCGGGCTGCACCGTCGTGATCAAGCCCCCGGCACTCACGCCGCTCACGACCCTCGCGTTCGTGCAGCTCCTCGAAGAGGTGGGCCTGCCCGCCGGCGTGGTCAACGTCATCGCGACGTCGACCTCGTCGAAGGTCTCGGGCCCGATCATCGCCGACCCGCGGCTGCGCAAGCTCAGCTTCACGGGCTCGACCGAGGTCGGCCGCAGCCTCATGAAGGAAGCGGCGCAGGGCATCCTGCGCACGAGCATGGAGCTCGGTGGCAACGCGCCGTTCGTCGTCTTCGAGGACGCCGACCTCGACAAGGCCGTCGACGGTGCGATGCTCGCCAAGTTCCGCAACATCGGGCAGGCCTGCACCGCCGCCAACCGCTTCATCGTGCACGAGGCGGTCGCCGCCGAGTTCTCGAAGCGGGTCGCCGAGCGCGTCGCCGGCTTCACGGTCGGCCGCGGCACCGAAGAGGGAATCACGATCGGCCCGCTGATCGACGACAAGGCGGTCGCCTCGACCGAGGCGCTCGTGCAGGACGCGGTGTCGAAGGGCGCCAAGATCCTCACCGGCGGCACCGTCATCGACGGCGCGGGCACGTTCTACGCACCGACGGTGCTCGGCGACGTGTCGGCCGACGCGCGACTGCTCCGCGAAGAGATCTTCGGCCCTGTGCTCGGCATCACGACGTTCTCGACCGAAGACGAGGCCGTGCGCCTCGCCAACAACACCGAGTACGGCCTCGTCTCGTACGTCTTCACGCAGGACCTCGCCCGTGGCCACCGCATGATCGACCGCCTCGCCACGGGAATGATGGGCCTGAACACGGGCCTCGTCTCGAACGCGGCGGCGCCGTTCGGCGGCATCAAGCAGTCGGGCATCGGCCGCGAGGGCGGGCTCGAGGGCATCCACGAGTACCTCGACACGAAGTACACGCTCATCCCCGTGAGCTGACCCACGCCCCACCCGTTGATCGAGTAGCGAGCGCGGCGAGCGTATCGGGATCCGTCACGGGGTCTCGATACGGCCCTGGCGGGCCTGCTCGACCAACGACACGAACACGGGCCCGCTCGATCAACGGAACGAAAAGGAAGCACTCGCACATGGAACGCATCGACTGCGACGTCGTCATCGTCGGCGCCGGGGCCTCGGGCCTCACCGCCGCCAACCGGCTGAAGGACGCCGGCACGTCGGTCGTCGTGCTCGAGGCGCGCGACCGCATCGGCGGCCGCCTCTGGACCGACGAGATCGACGGCGCCATGCTCGAGATCGGCGGCCAGTGGGTCTCGCCCGACCAGGACGCGCTCATCGAGACGCTCGACGAGCTCGGCCTCGAGACCTACACCCGCTACCGCGACGGCGAGAACGTCTACATCGGCGCGAACGGCGAGCGCCGGCTCTTCGAGGGCGACATCTTCCCGGTGCCGGCCAAGACCGAGAACGAGATCGTCGGCCTCATCGAGAAGCTCGACGCCCTCGTCGCCGAGATCGACCCAGAGGCGCCGTGGGCGCACCCGCGCGCCAAGGAGCTCGACGAGATCTCGTTCGCGCACTGGCTCGAGACGCAGACCGACGACGAAGAGGCGCGCCTGAACATCGGCATGTTCATCGCCGGCGCCATGCTCACGAAGCCCGCGCACGCGTTCTCGGCGCTGCAGGCGCTGCTCATGGCGGCATCGGCCGGTTCGTTCTCGAACCTCGTCGACGCCGATTTCATCCTCGACAAGCGCGTCGTCGGCGGCCTGCAGCAGGTGCCGCTCGGCCTCGCCGCGCGCCTCGGCGACGCGGTGCGCCTCGGTCAGCCGGTGCGCACGATCCGATGGGCCGGCCCTGTCGAACAGCGAGCGGATGTCCCGGCCGCAGGCGTCGTCGCCGTGACCGACTCGCTCGAGGTGCACGCGAGGCACGTCGTGCTCGCCCTGCCGCCCGTGCTGATCAACCGCATCTCGTACGAGCCGCCGCTGCCGCGTCGCCAGCACCAGATGCACCAGCACCTCTCGATGGGCTTCGTCATCAAGGTGCACGCCGTCTACGAGACGCCGTTCTGGCGTGCGCAGGGTCTGAGCGGCACCGCATTCAGCCCCTACGAGCTGTGCCACGAGGCCTACGACAACACGAACCACGAAGACCCGCGCGGCACGCTCGTGGGCTTCGTCTCCGACGAGGAGGCCGACGGCGTCTTCACGCTTCCGGCCGAGGAGCGGAAGGCCCGGATCCTCGAGTCGATGTCGCACTACTACGGCCCCGAGGCGCTGAACCCGGTCGTCTACTACGAGAGCGACTGGGGCTCCGAGGAGTGGACCCGCGGCGCGTACGCGGCGAGCTTCGACATGGGCGGCCTCGCGCGGTACGGCGCCGACCTGCGCACGCCCGTCGGGCCGATCCACTTCTCGTGCTCCGACATGGCGGGCAAGGGCTACCAGCACGTCGACGGCGCGATCCGCGTCGGGCGCGAGGTGGCCGACGAGATCCTGGCCGACGAGATCCTCGCCGACGAGAGCCCCGCCGACGAGAGCCCCGCACGCTGATGGTCTCCCGCATCGTCGTCGGGTACACCGCGAATGAATCCGGCGCCGATGCGCTCGCCCTCGGCGGGCGACTCGCCGCCGCGAGCGAGGCGCTGCTCGAGGTCGTCATGGTGCTGCCCATCGAGGCGCGCGGCGCCGTGGTGCCGCCCGACACCGGGTACGAGCGCCATTTGAAGGAGCGCTCGCGCGGCTGGCTGGCCGAGGCGTCGGCCCGTCTCGACGAGGGCGTCGAGCAGGCGCTGCACATCCGCTATGCGGAGTCGTTCGCCGAGGGGCTCGTGGCCGCGGCTCACGAGTTCGACGCCTCGCTCATCGTCGTGGGCGCGGCACGCGGCGGCATCCTGGGCCGTTCTCGCATCGGTTCGGTGGCGAACGACCTGCTGCACGCATCCGACGTGCCGGTCGCGCTCGCCCCGGCGGGTTCCCGCGAGGTGCCCGTCTCGGTCGGCGTGACGCGCATCACGGGCGCGGTCGGCATGCGCTCGGGCGCCGGCTCGGTTCGCGACGTCGCGGTGCGCCTGGCCCGGGTCATGCACGCGCCGCTGCGACTCGTCTCGCTCGTCTCGATCGACCTGCCCGCGGGCATGGACGAGCAGCTCGCCTCGCTCGCGAGCACCGCCCACGCCGACGAGGTGCTCGACGAGGCGCGCCGCGCGCTGCCCGCCGGCACGACGGCCACCGTCGTGGTCGCCACCGGCGACACGATCGAGCAGGCGGTGACGGGGCTCGACTGGCATGCAGGTGAGATCGTCATCGTCGGCTCCAGCCGCCTCGCGACCCCCAGCCGCCTCTTCCTGGGCTCGACCGCATCGAAGATGCTGCGCGAGCTGCCGGTGCCGATGATCGTCGTGCCGCGCTCCACCTCCTGAAGGACACCGCAATGACGCACCAACCGCACCAACCGCACCAACCGCACCAACCGCACCAACCCGCCCCGCACCCGCACCACTCCGAGCCGCACGCCCCGCTGACCACGGCGAGCGCCTCGGTCGACGGCGCCGACCTCGGGCTCTCGAAGAAGGGCCTCTCGGCCGGCTCGGTCGGCCTCATCGGCGCGATCGTCATCGGCATCTCGTGCATCGCGCCCGCGTACACGCTGACCGGCGCACTCGGCCCGACGGTCGCCGAGGTCGGCACACAGCTGCCCGCGATCTTCCTGCTCGGCTTCATCCCGATGCTGCTCGTCGCGTTCGGCTACCGCGAGCTCAACAACGCCATGCCCGACTCGGGCACGTCGTTCACGTGGGCGACCCGCGCCTTCGGCCCGTGGATCGGCTGGATGGCGGGGTGGGGCCTCATCGCGGCGACCATCGTGGTGCTCTCGAATCTCGCGGGCATCGCGGTCGAGTTCTTCTACCTCGCGCTCGCACAGGCGTTCAACAATCCCGACATCGCCTCGCTGGTGGGCAACCCGTTCGTGAACGTCGCGACGTGTCTCGTGTTCATCCTCGGCGCGACGCTCATCTCGTATCGCGACATGCAGACGACGCAGAAGGTGCAGTACTGGCTCGTCGGCTTCCAGCTGCTCGTCATGATCGGCTTCGGCGTCGCCGCGTTCTGGCATGTCGCCAACGGCACCGCGTTCGACCCGACGCAGGTCGAGCTGAGCTGGTTCAACCCGTTCGAGGTGGGATCGTTCAGCGCCGTCGTCGCGGGTCTGTCGGTCTCGCTCTTCGTGTTCTGGGGCTGGGACGTGACGCTCACGATGAACGAGGAGACGAAGGGCTCGCGCACCACGCCGGGCCGTGCGGCGACCCTCACCGTGACGATCGTCGTGGCGATCTACCTCTTCGTCGCGATGGGCGCGCTCGCGTTCGCCGGCATCGGGGAGGCGGGCGTCGGGCTCGGCAACCCCGAGATTCAAGAGAACGCGTTCTTCTACCTCTCGGGTCCGATCCTCGGCCCGCTCGCGATCCTCATGTCGCTCGCGGTGCTCTCGAGCTCGGCGGCGTCGCTGCAGTCGACGTTCGTGTCGCCGGCGCGCACGCTGCTCGCGATGGGCCACTACGGCGCCCTGCCCGAGAAGTTCGCGAGCGTGAGCCCGCGCTTCTTCACGCCCGGCTACGCCACGGTCGTCTCGGCCGTCGTCGCCGCGGTCTTCTACACCGTCATGCGCTTCGTGAGCGAAGACGTGCTGTGGGACACGATCACGACGCTCGGCATGATGATCTGCTTCTACTACGGGCTCACCGCATTCGCGTGCGTGTGGTACTTCCGCAAGCAGTGGTTCGCGAGCGCGCGCAACGCCTTCTTCATGTTCATCGCCCCGCTCGTCGGCGGACTCATCCTCGCGGTGCTGTTCTTCACGACGCTCATCGACTCGATGAACCCCGACTACGGCAGCGGTTCGAACATCGGCGGTGTCGGCCTCGTGTTCATCCTCGGTGTCGTGATCATCCTCACCGGCGTGGTCGTCATGTTCGTGCAGGCCAAGCGCCGCCCCGGCTTCTTCCGCGGCGAGTCGCTCACACGTGCGGTCGCCGGCGCGGGCGCGGGCACCAAGGCGGTCGCGGGCGACTGAGCCGAGCGGATGCCGCGGGGCGGCGTCAGCCCTCGAACACCGTCGCGCCCGCCACGACGGTGCGTACGACCCTGGCCGTGAGCAGCGACGCCTCGCCGGCCGCGAACACGTCGGGAGCTTTCGTCCGGGGCATCGGTATCGATACGGTGAACATGGACGCCCCGCCCGCGGGCGCCGGAATGGGAACCCGACATGGCTGCACTCGACGACATCATCGCCGACCTTCCGATCGCCGACATCGCCGCGAAGCTCGGCGTCGACGAGGCGACCGCGAAGCAGGCGGTGAACGAGGCACTGCCCGCGCTGCTCGCGGGCATGGGCGCGAACGCCGCCGACCCGGCTGGTGCCGCGTCGCTCGAGAAGGCCGTCGCCAAGCACGGCTCGAAGCTCGTCGAGGGCGGCGTGAACCTCGCCGACGTCGACGAGGAGGACGGCAAGAAGATCGTGAAGAACGTCTTCGGCGACAACACCGACCAGGTCGTGCAGGCGCTCGACAAGAAAGAGGGCGGGGCCGGCGACCTCATCGGCAAGCTCCTGCCGATCCTCGCGCCGATCGTGCTGAGCTTCCTCGCGAGCAAGTTCCTGGGCCAGGGGCAGTCGTCGTCGGCCGAAGCCGCGGCGCCCGAGTCGTCGGGCGGTGGCATCGGCGACCTGCTCGGAGGTCTCCTCGGCGGCGGATCCAGTTCGTCGGGCGGTGGCGGCGGTCTCGGCGACATGCTCGGCGGTCTCCTCGGCGGCGGATCCGGTTCGTCGGGCGGTGGCGGCCTCGGCGACCTCCTCGGCGGTCTCCTCGGCGGCGGCAAGCGCTGACCCGCGAGGTGAATGGCACCCCGCATAGACTGGCGGGGTGCCAGTGAACCCCAAGCTGCAGGGGCGGGTCCTCCCGCCGACCGAGCCCTATCTCGTCGGTCGTGAGAAGGTGCGCGAGTTCGCCCGCGCCGTGTTCGCGACGAACCCGATCAACCTCGACCCCGAGGCCGCGCGTGCGGCCGGGTACGCCGATGTCGTCGCTCCGCCGACGTTCCCGATCGTCGTGCAAGAGCTGACCCTCGCGCAGCTGCTCGCCGAGCCCGACGCCGGCATCGACTTCACGCGCGTCGTGCACGGCGACCAGCGCTTCACGTACACGCGCCCCGTCGTCGCGGGCGACCTGCTCACCGCGACCCTCACGGTCTCGAGCGTGAAGACCCTCGGCGCGCACTCGATCGTCGTGGCCGAGTCGGTCATCGTCGACGCCGACGGCGCCCACGTCGTGACCGCCCTGTCGCAGCTCGTCGTGCGAGGAGAAGACTGATGCCCGCCCCCGACTTCGCATCCCTCACCGTCGGCGACGTCGTCGCCGAGCGCTCGTTCGCCCTCACTCGCGACTCGCTCGTGCGCTACGCCGGCGCCTCGGGCGACTTCAACCCGATCCACTACCGCGACGACGTCGCCGCCGCCGTCGGTCTGCCGGGAGTGCTCGCCCACGGCATGCTGACCATGGGCTTCGCGGTGCAGCCCGTCGTCGACTGGGTCGGCGACCCCGGCCGCATCGCCGACTACCAGGTGCGCTTCACGCGCCCCGTCGTCGTCGACCCGCAGGGCGGCCAGTCGGTCGCAGTCACGGCGAAGGTCGGCCAGCTCGACGCGTCGGAATCCGTCGCGCGCATCGACCTCACGGTCACCGTCGACGACGCCACGGTGCTCGGCAAGGCGCAAGTGCGCGTCACCCTCGCCTGACATGAGCCGCGACATCCGCTTCGCAGATCTCACGACGCTGCAGGTCGGCGGCCCCATCGGCCGCCTCGTCACGGCGACGACGCAGCGCGATCTCGTCGACCTCGCGACCCAGACCTGGGCGACGGATGACGCGTGGCTCGCCCTCGGCGGCGGCTCGAACCTGCTCGTGGGCGACGATGGCTTCGACGGCACCGTGATCCAGGTGGCGACGAAGGGCATCGAGGTGCTGCCGTCGGAGGCGGCAACCGAGGGCGCAGTGCGCTTGCGCGTGCAAGCCGGCGAGACGTGGGACGACCTCGTCGCGTGGACCGTCGAGCACGGGTATTCGGGCATCGAGGCGCTCTCGGGCATTCCCGGCTCGGTCGGTGCCGCGCCCGTGCAGAACATCGGCGCCTACGGGCAAGAGCTCGCATCGACGCTCGTCGCGATCGAGTTCCTCGACGAGGGCGCCGAGACTCCGCGCCGCATGTCGGCCGCCGAACTCGAGCTCGGCTACCGCACCTCGGTGCTGAAGCAGGGGCTGCCCGGCATCGTCGTGACCGTCGAACTCGAGCTGCACGACACGGCCGCTGAACGAGCGGTGCTCGGCGACGCGCTCGGGCAGCCGATCGCCTACGGCCAGCTCGCCGACGCGCTGCACGTGCAGCAGGGCGACCGGGTGGCCATCGCAGCAGTGCGGGGCAGCGTGCTCGCGCTGCGCGCCTCGAAGGGCATGGTGCTCGACCCGGGCGACCCCGACTCGGTGAGCGCCGGATCGTTCTTCACGAACCCGATCGTGGGCGAGCACGCCGCGCGTACGCTGCCGGCGTCGGCGCCCCGCTGGTACGTCGAACCCGAGGCACCCGACGAGGTGACCCCGCTCGGCTCGCTCGCGTCGGGGTCGCCGCTCGACGCGTTCCTCGCGCATCAGGCCGAGCTCGAGGAGTTCGGCGACGAGGTGTCGGTCGAGAGCGCAGACCCCGCCGCCGAGCCGCTCGTGAAGCTCTCGGCCGCGTGGCTCATCGAGCACTCGGGCATCCGCCGCGGGTTCGCGCTGCCGGGATCGCGCGCCGCGATCTCGTCGAAGCACACCCTCGCGCTCACGAACCGCGGCGGTTCGACCGCCGACGAGGTCGCGACGCTCGCGCGTTTCGTGCAGGGGCGCGTGCAGGCCGAGTTCGGCATCGTGCTGCGCCCCGAGCCCGTGCTCGTCGGCGTCGAGCTCTAGCTTCCCTCCGCGCTCCACACTCCGCACTCCGCACTCCGCACTCCGCACTCCGCGCTCCGCGCTCCGCGCTCCGCACTACGCACAACACCGCAAGCAGAAACTAGAGTTGTTGAATCAAGTCAGTCGAAGCGTCAACAAGAGTCGCTGTCAGGAGCGCTAGCCTGGGG